>JAYSWI010000604.1:0-3098 GCA_043718125.1 Flavobacteriales bacterium | reverse complement strand
ATTGTATTGGGTATTTGAAAATTTGCATTTTTCAACAACAACCAAAACCCGATGAGCAGAGGTGGAATACAAACCATTTCCACCAAATTGCGCACACTGAAATTTGGAAGAATTGCAATAAGCGCAAGCAGCATTCCAGCGTGAATTGCATTTCTTTTATCCGAAATTTTCTCAGTTATTTTATAGGCGTAATAAACAATAAGCAATGAATAACACGCATGAATAAAACGCATGAACAACATTTGAAACTCTGGATTTTCAATACCCAATATTTGAAATAACTTGAAGAAGACAAATAAAAATCCGAGGTAAAAAAAGCTGGAAGGTTCGGGATGAATTCTATCGTTGTTTATTCCCGGCAACCAGTCATTAAAATTTTTGCCCTGCGCCCAACTAGCGGCAGGCTCAATGGTAAGAAATTGGTCATCGTGCATCATGTATCCTTTGGCGAAGAATACAGCAAGCAACCTTGCTGCAAACGCAACGAGCAAAATCCACGGCAAAGGATTTTTACTGATGGACTTTCTTAAAGATTCAATATTCAATTTTGAGTGTGGTGCGTTGGTTCAATTCACGTTGTCCTGTTCTATTTCCTTTTTCCATTTGCATTCTCCTTTGCCATCCCAAACGCTGATGGTAAGTTTTCTTTTTTTGAATGGCCCGGTGAAATCAAGCGTTGCAAAATTTCTTTCCGGCACCAAAGTTCCATTTACTCTCAAGGTATTTTCTTCCTTGGAGTTGTCGTAAGCTTTGCTTGTTAATGGCGATGCCGTGAGGTCGTAAACCATCTTTCCGTTTTTCAATTGCAACGCACTCAGTTCAGCGCAATGTCTATCACCACTCAAAAAAATGACTCCAGAAATGTTATTCTTTTCGATCGCATCAAGTATCCATTGTCTTTCTTTTGGATAACACGCATAGTTTTCAAACTTTGCTACAGGATTCAAAAACTGTCCTCCCATGGCAATCATTTTGAAAGGTGCTTTGCTGAATTTCAAGGCTTGTATGAGCCAGTCAATTTGCTCTTTGCCAAGCACAGTTGCACTATCAGTTAGTTGCAGGCCATTCACTATTTTATTGGTCCTGTTGTCCATTAGGAAAAAATCAATATCACCAAAAGTGAATTGTGAGGTTATGATGTTTTCTTCTTCGGCATTTGGAATGCCATAGCTTGGGTTGGCCCAAAACATTTTGAAGGCTTCTAAAGTCCAGTCTTTATGGATATAGCTGCCGTCCCCGTCATTTGGGCCATAGTCATGATCATCCCATATAGCGTAGTTAGGGCAAGCGGCCAATAACTTTTGTAATCCAACTTGAGCACGCGTATGATTGTAGCGATGAATAATTCCGCTGCGTGTTCCGTAGTCCACTTCGCGCAGGTAGATGTTGTCGCCAAGCCAAAGCATCATTTCCGGGTTTTTCGAAACGATGCTATCGAATATGGCAAGGTTGCCACCATAGGGTTCTCCTGGGCGGTCATATTGCGGTTCGTTAATGTATGTGCAACTGCCAGTGGCTACTCTAAAATTGGGCGGATCAGTTCGGTATTGCCAAAGCGGTTGTGTAGTTAACTCGAAAGTTGTTTGGTTTTTCAATTCTATCAGTGGACTTTGAAACGAATATTGATAAACTGTACCGGGTTCTAAATCTGTCAACACTAAGTGACCCGTGTTTGCCAGTGTTTCATTGGTGATGACTGTAGTGGTTTTCGCCACCAATTTATCATGATTGTCTTTCTCCCAATAATAGAGAGTCACCGTTTCGGGAAGAGTAGTTTGGACCCAAACACAAGCTTCACGCATATCCACATAACCGAGCATTGGCCCACTTTTCAAAACAGTTTGTGCCGCTATTGAAATGCAACTGATATACAATAAGACTGGTGCTAATATTATTTTCATAGTTGAAGAATGGAAGCTTGATGAGATCAAATGCTTTGGTATTATTGGAAGAAATATCACAATTTGTGGTGCAACAATTTGCCAGACTCCAGCAGCATTTTCAAATAAGGATTGGTGCGTGCCGTATTGGTGAGTTGCACATGGCCAATATGGTGGCAATCGGTACCCACAAAACTGACCATTCCCTTTTCGATCAATCGTTCTGTGATGCGCTGTGTGCTGGGGCCGTATTGCCCTGTAAGGCAATTGATGTTTATCTGTAGCAACACATCTTTGTCCAGCATGCTTTGGTATTTTTCGAAATCGCGGTGCCAGTAGTCGTAACGCTCAGGGTGAGCGAGTATGGGTTTGTAGCCTGCTAATCGCATATTAAAAATGGCTCGGCCCAGGTTTGCATTTTCAGCAGCAAACGAGATTTCGAAAAGCACATAGTTGTCGCCAAAAGTGAGAAGTTTTTTTTCTTCAATGAGTTTTTCAAAATGGTCATCACAGAAATATTCGGCTGCCGCATCTATAGTAACTGGAATCTCTCTGCGCAACAACTCCTGCCTAACCAATTCTAATTTGGGCATAATAGTTTCGGGCGTATTGCGATACATGTCCTCATAAATGTGCGGTGTAGTGATGAAACGCTGATAGCCCAACTGATGCAAGTGCAGAATAAGCTGCATGGAGTCTTCGAGATCCGTAGCTCCATCATCAATACCATAGAGTAAATGGCTGTGCATATCCACGCCAAGTATCGACAGGTCCACAGGAGCAACAGTCTTTTCGCTTCTCTTATGCTTCCACCAATCTTTGAAAAAACTCATGGGCCAAAACTAAACACTGACATCAATTTGCAATCCACTGTATCACACATTTGAACACTGCCAAAAGCATCTATTCAAAGTAAAGTAAATTCTGGAGCAAAAGACACATCGCTATGCCTATGGCAAATAATAAATGACCTGGTAAAACTGCAGCCGGTGACTTTATGCAAGATGCGCTGCCTACTTGATTAGCAGTATCATTCCATCTATTAAACGGTTTAACGCACATCGTTATGACTCGCGCGGAAATAGCAGAAGTGCGCAGAAATTTTTCTATGCAAAAAACCCATTTGCAGAAATTCAAAGAGGACATTTTCAGTCAGCAAAACCAGTCTGCTACTAATCTACTAATCCTTTGAATGAAAAATCCTTCGTGCAATTCTGA
>JAYSWI010000603.1:0-3106 GCA_043718125.1 Flavobacteriales bacterium | reverse complement strand
TGCACCACATAGAGATAACCGAAGTGGCAACCGCCATAGTTGCAGGTGAGGAAAGACAGAAAATTAGCTTTATAGAAGAAGAGGGCTTTGGCTCCGGCTATTGGATAGAAGGTGTGGGAAGCGAGTATGGCTTGCCCGATGCCGCTTTGGGTTGGGTGATGGATTATTTACCATCGCTTACCTGCTTTTATCAGGGCAACGATTTGGCTTGGGACAATCCAGATATTACAGAAGTGGAATGCAGCATAGAGTTGGCGACAGAAGAATGGACCAATCCCTCATTTACAATTTATCCAAATCCAACGAGCGAAAAATTCTCCCTTCAATTGCCTCAAAGTTTTTTTGGTAAGAAAATATATACCGCTATCTTTTCTTCCACAGGCAGACTTTGTTTGTCAGAAAATAATATCGACCGGCAATTTGATGTTTCAAAATTGCCCGCTGGAATTTATTTAGTAAAGATTTCCAGTCCAGAAAAATTCATACATAGTGAGGTTTTGATTGTGCAATAGATCACTTCACTTCCTTTAATAATAAACACACCTTCGAAATTCTTATGTTGAAATTCGAAGGTGTATTTTTTTTGGGCCAACCGATAGTTGATGGATACAGCATCAACATACCACAATCCCTTTCTTTGCTGCTATGAACAACGATGCTCAAAAAACCACGGCTTTCCTGCGTCTGCTCTCCATCATGGACGAGCTGCGGGCGCAATGTCCGTGGGACAAAAAACAAACCCTCGAAAGCCTGCGACACCTCACCATAGAAGAAGTGTACGAACTGGGCGATGCAATACTGGACGGCAACATGCAGGAAATAAAAGGTGAGATTGGCGACCTCCTTCTGCACATGGTTTTCTATGCGAAAATTGCGAGTGAACAAGCTGCCTTCGACATAGCAGATGCGCTAAATAGTATTTGCGACAAACTTATTGCAAGGCATCCACATATCTATGGCGACCCTGACAACGGAGGCAAATTGGTGCAAGTGGCAGATGAAGAAGAAGTAAAAAGCAACTGGGAAAAATTGAAACTGAAGGAGGGAAAAAAGAGTGTGTTGGAAGGTGTCCCAAAATCGCTACCTGCATTAGTAAAAGCGCAACGGATACAAGACAAAGCGCGCGGTGTTGGCTTCGATTGGGAACATGCACACCAAGTGTGGGAAAAGGTGGAGGAGGAAATACTTGAATTCAAACAAGAGGCCGATACCAACTCCGATAAGATGGAAGAAGAGTTTGGTGATGTCCTTTTTTCACTCATCAACTTTGCACGTTTCAAAGGAATAAATCCTGAAGATGCGCTTGAGAAAACCAATAGAAAATTCATCAAACGGTTTCAATATCTGGAAACGGAAAGCCTGAAAGACGGCAAAAAAATGGGCGAGATGACACTGGATGAAATGGACGTGTATTGGAACAGAGCGAAATCAATTTGACAATTTGACAATTTGAAAATGATGTTGAGCATGGTTTGCAAAATGAAGGTCTCAACTTTTCAATCAACTAGTTGAAGGCGTTTTTTAATTTGAAAATTCGACAATTTGAAAATTTGAAAATGGGGTTGAGCATGGTTTGCAAAATGAAGGTCTCAACTTTTCAATCAACAAAGGGTATTCATTTTCAAATTTTCAAATTCTCAAATTGCAGCATTAAAGTGAAAGCGTCCTTCCACCGTCCACTGGCATATTCACACCGTTGATATAAGATGCAGCGGGTGATGCCAAAAAGGCGATTGCAGCGGCTATTTCCTCGGGTTTTGCCAAACGTTTCATAGGCACTTCTGCACTCATTTCGTGTTTCACATCAGCCAATGTTTTGCCTGCTTTTTCTGCTTTGTTTTTCATTATTTGATCCAGACGGCCAGTCTCTGTAGCACCCGGCAATACGTTATTAACAGTAATGTTGAACCCTCCAAGTTCCATAGCTAAAGTCTTGGCCCAATTGGCTACGGCAGCTCGTATGGTATTGCTCACGCCCAAATTTGGAAGCGGTTGTTTTACTGAGGTAGAAATCACGTTGATGATTCTTCCATATCCAGCGGCCTTCATTTTGGGCACCAAAGCCTTGGCAAGAATGTGGTTGCATATCAAATGTGAATTGAATGCAATGCGAAATTCTTCTATGTCAGCTTCAATGGCAAGGCCGGGTGATGGGCCGCCCGTGTTATTTATCAATATGTGTGCGGTGTGTTCAAGAGCGAATTTTGTAATTGCCAATTCCACACTTTGCGGATGTGCAAAGTCTGCTATCAGATAGCTGTGTTGTTGTCCTTGAGAAATGTCTAGCGCATTCAATGCCGATTTCAAAGTCTCCGCATTGCGCGCTACAAGCACCACATTGGCACCCAACAATGCCAATTCTTTGGCAGCCGCATTGCCAATACCTTGCGTACTTCCGCATACCACGGCTGTTTTATCTTTTAGGTTCAAATTCATGTGCGCAAAGATGTGGTGTCGCATTTTATAATAGCGCGTTTTGCTTTTTGATATTCCAGCTTCGCATTATGTGCTTCAGAAACATATTGTATTACCAATTGTAAATAATTGAAAGGCCATCCAAATCTCTCTTTTTGGTGTTTATACCGTTTATATATCTGTATTAAACCAATATTGGCTATGCTTGATTATACTTTAATAGCTATTATTAAGGCATTACCATTGTAAATTTCTAAAATGGCTTGGGCCATTTTATAAATACAATTGATATAATTATCGATAGCAAGTTACACAATTTTGGTCAGTTTCTGTCGGTCTGTGGTGGTCGCCCTACTATGACGCCTAACGTTTTACAGATTTGCGATGGGCGGGATTTATACCATCCCGATAGATAGCTATCGGGATTGATACGGAGCACCCCCGCACGTGCGGGGTCGGCTACCACAAAACTGTCTGCGGAGCACGAAACCCCGCCTATTGCAAATGTGCTTGCAAATGCGTTGGCGTTCGGTGCTGTCTTGTCGTCCAATGCTAAAATTTATAACTATAACCAAGTCGTATTACTTGTGTTTCGTAATAGTCGGTAGCCGTGTAATTGAAACCGTTACCTTGAATTTGTCGTCTTACAACCATTGTGTTTGCAAGGTCGGTGGCGTTTAAGAATAATTCG
>JAYSWI010000602.1:0-9467 GCA_043718125.1 Flavobacteriales bacterium | reverse complement strand
GAACCCCGAAGGGGTTCAACAATTTTATTCAGTTCAACCCCTTCGGGGTTGGTGTTTCATGTCATCGTGTTACCACGGGTTTCACCCGTGGTTATTGTAGTTCAACCCCTTCGGGGTTTTTCAAGTGCACCGTCACAATGCGCTCTAACTTGGTAGCCCTAAAGTCTAATATAGAATAAACTATGTTGTTAAAGTCAAACATTTGATTAGAAGAAATTTATTGCTGCCCAATGCAGATTATTACAGATGATAAACACGTGCACTAAATTTTAGTATTCGATTCAGATATTTTTAGAATTAAAATTCTCCTTGAAAAATATCCTGTTGACCCATCAAGGTTACGAAAAACTGGTTTTCAGAATTATTTCATTCATTTTTCAATTTAAACATTTGATAAAAAACAGGTGTTTTTCGTCTGCAATGAGCAACCTGTAAGCAGCATCACGGATATACCTTTACAACACATAAAATCGAAGACACTTGTTTGAATTTAATGGGTCATCCATGTTTTTTGCGTGGCATCAGATTCAGAGGGAATGTCTTGAACTATTCGCGAGATCAATTAAATACACTCAATCACTTTTATCTTTTGGTTAGAATCTTTTATTATATCATCGGAAAAAATTGTTTGAAAGTGAAACCGATGTTCACAAAGCCTACTAGATTACTTTGCGCCACAGATGTCAGACTCCCTCGTCATTCGCGAATCAGAACCAGCAGTGGAAACCCCACTGATGAAGCAATACAATACCATCAAGGCAAAATATCCTGATGCGCTTTTGCTTTTTCGTGTAGGCGATTTTTACGAAACATTTGGAGATGACGCCATACGTGCTTCGCGTGTTTTAAGCATTGTGCTTACCAAAAGAAAAAATGGAGCAGCTGCATTTGTGGAGCTGGCCGGATTTCCACATCATTCGCTAGATACCTATTTGCCCAAATTGGTAAAGGCCGGTTTTCGTGTGGCGATATGCGATCAATTAGAAGACCCAAAACTGACAAAAAAAATTGTAAAGCGTGGCGTCACAGAACTCGTCACTCCCGGTGTTTCGTACAACGACAAAACGTATGAAACCAAAAACAACAATTTTCTAGCAGCCGTTTCCACTAATGGCAAACAGAGCGGTGTTGCTTTTCTTGACATTAGCACAGGCGAATTCCTCACTGCACAAGGCTCCATAGACTACGTAGATAAATTATTGCAAAGCTTCAAACCAAGCGAAGTTTTGTTTCAGAAAAATCAAGACAAGTGGTTTGAAGAAAATTTTGGAGACAAATTTTTCACTTTTCGAATTGATGATTGGGTCTTTAATCCGGAGTTTGGCAATGAAATATTGTGCAAACATTTTGGAACAAAAAATCTAAAGGGTTTTGGAATTGATGATTTACAAATGGGCGTGGTGGCAGCCGGAGTTGTGCTGCATTACTTAGCAGAAACGCAACACGACAAAGTAGCACACATTGCCCACATCGCGCGTATTGAGGAAGAAAAATACGTGTGGCTCGACAAGTTTACCATTCGCAATTTGGAATTGGTGAGCAGCACCAATGAGAATGCTAGAACACTGCTTGATGTTTTAGACCACACCGTTACGCCAATGGGAGCGCGCCTTTTGCGAAGATGGCTTTTGTTGCCGTTGAAAGAAATTGTGCTTATCAATAAGCGATTATCAATTGTAGAATTTTTCACAAAAGACATTGCAGAGCTTGATAAAATTTATAGCGAACTAAAACAAATCGGAGATCTTGAAAGATTGATTTCGAAAGTTGCAGTAGGTAGAATTTCGCCTCGCGAAGTGCAACACTTGCGCAAAGCATTGGACATTATTTCGCCCATAAAACTTTTTTGCGAAAACACAAAACTGGTTGATTTAAAAATATTGGGCAGCCAGCTCAACTCCTGCACACCTATCAAAGATCGTATTGCAAAAGAATTACATCCAGATGCACCAATAGCGTTGAACAAAGGTTTTGTAATTGCAAATGGTGTCAATTCGGAGTTGGACGAACTCCGAAATTTGAGTACAAAAGGAAAAGATTATTTACTCGAAATTCAACAACGCGAAAGTGAACGCACAAATATTCCTTCGCTTAAAATTTCGTTCAACAATGTGTTTGGCTATTACCTCGAAGTGCGCAACATGCACAAAGAGAAAGTACCCACCAATTGGATACGCAAACAGACGCTGGCCAATGCGGAACGTTATATAACAGAAGAGCTAAAAGAATATGAAACAAAAATTCTGGGAGCAGAAGAAAAAATTGCAAGCATAGAATTACGGTTGTTCAATGAATTGGTCATTGCTATTTCGGAATACACTGCTGCTATCCAACTCAATGCACAATTGTTAGCACAATTGGATTGTTTACTCAGCCTTGCGAAAGTGGCACTGCGCAATGGCTACGTGAAGCCCACTGTAAACGAATCAAAAGTTTTGAAAATATTGGAAGGTCGCCATCCGGTGATTGAACAAAACCTTGCCACCGGAGAAGAGTACGTGAGCAACGATATTTATTTGGACAACGAAACGCAACAAGTGATGATGATAACAGGCCCAAACATGAGCGGTAAATCGGCAGTGTTGCGTCAAACTGCATTGATAGTTTTGATGGCTCAAATAGGAAGTTTTGTTCCCGCTAAGGCAGCCGACATCGGCATCATTGATAAAGTATTTACACGCGTAGGTGCAAGTGATAATATCAGCAGCGGTGAGTCAACTTTTATGGTCGAAATGAATGAGACAGCAAGCATTTTGAATAATCTTTCTGATCGTTCATTAGTGCTTCTGGATGAAATAGGCAGAGGCACAAGTACTTATGATGGAATAAGCATTGCTTGGGCCATTGCGGAGTTTATTCATCAAAATGAAAAGTCGCGCGCCAAGACTCTTTTTGCAACACATTACCACGAGTTGAATGAAATGGAGGGCACATTCTCGCGCATCAAAAATTACAATGTGAGTGTAAAAGAAATAGGTAACAAAGTCATTTTTCTGCGCAAACTTGCGAGCGGAGGATCCAACCACAGTTTCGGAATTCACGTGGCGAAAATGGCCGGTATGCCCACCAAAGTGATTGAACGTGCAAAAGACATTTTAGTAAAATTGGAAAAATCTCACTCCAGAGAAAATCTTACAGGACAAATAAAAGAAGTGGCCAATCAAGCTGCAATGCAATTGTCTTTCTTCCAACTGGACGATCCTACACTGGGTCAAATTCGCGAACAGATAATCAACATAGATTTGGACATCACCACTCCCATGGAAGCAATGATGAAACTGAGCGAAATAAAAAAATTGGTTGGCGGTAAATAAAAATCAACACAAAAAAATACCTGAAATGACCAAATATTTTGTTCTTGTTTTTTTGTTTTGCAATCTAAAAAGCAATGCTCAATCTGACTTTGTGTTGCACAATATCGACAACACCAAAGACACGCTAGAACTTGAATTTAGTGATGAGTTCAATGGCAATAAACTAGATGAAAAAATTTGGAATATTGCAGAAGGAGTCTTTCGCGATCCTGAAGGAGTCCGCGCCAAAATTTGGAACAGCAAAAAAAATGTTTTTGTATCGGGCGGATACTGCCATTTGCGTGCAAGTCGTGATACTCTGCTTGCAAAAAAATTCGAAGTGTGGGTGGGCGATGGAATGAAACCTTTTCAAAACGATTTTTTCTACAGCACTGCGGAAATAAATACGCATAAAAATTATGGTTATGGCATGTATGAAATCAACTGTAGAGTGCCTCGAGGAAAGGGCCTCGCTCCGGCTTTCTGGATGTATGGCGCTGCTGGTCCAATCAATTGCGAAATAGACATATTCGAATTCTGGAATCAACGTGGTTTTCTTACAAAATTCAGCAAGAAAAAACTTTCGCGTGTGCACAATATGACAGCACACTACAGCGGTAAACAAAGTGGAAAGAGCTACCTAGGCCCAGAGTTCGCAGATGAGTTTTATACCTATTCTGTTGTGTGGGATGAGTGCAGAATTGAATGGTACGTGAATGGCGATTTGAAACGGAGAATTTCGAAATACAAAAAAATGCGCTCTAATGAAATTACATGCGAACGTTTGGAAAAAACGGGAACTGATTTGGAGCAAAATGTCTTCCCACAAAATCAATTGATGAACATCATAGCCAACCTTGCTGTCCATACAGATAAAGATAGACCTAGTGATAATGATCCATTTCCGCAAACCTTGGATATTGATTATATCAGGTATTACAAATTCAAAAAATAATAGGTTAGTTGATACCATAACTATCCGAAACAATTCATTATGCTTTCTAAAGACATCCCAAAAAAACTATTTCTACTTGATGCCTACGCTCTCATTTTTCGGGCTTATTACGCCTTCATAAAAAATCCACGGATCAATTCTAAAGGCTTAAATACATCGGCCATGTTTGGCTTCACCAATGTGCTTCTCGACATTTTGAAAAACGAAAAACCAACGCACTTGGCCGTAGTTTTTGATCCGCATGAAGCCACTTTTCGTGTGGATGAATTTCCAGAATACAAAGCCAACCGCGATGAAACTCCGGAAGACATCAAACTCGCTTTTCCATACATCATGCGCATCATTAAAGCCATGAATATTGCAGTGTATCAAATAAGCAAATACGAAGCTGATGATGTGATAGGCACCCTTGCAAAAAGGGCAGAACAAGAAGGATTCACCACTTACATGATGACTAGTGACAAAGACTATGGCCAATTGGTGAGTGAAAATATTTTCGTTTACAAACCCTCACGAGGTGGTGGCGATGCTGAGGTGTTGGGCGTGAAAGAAGTATGCGAGCGCTACGGCATTGAGCGCGTGGAGCAGCTCATCGACATACTGGGAATGATGGGCGATGCAGTGGATAATATACCGGGAATTGCCGGTATAGGAGAAAAAACAGCAACCAAATTGGTGCAGGAATTTGGCAGCGTGGAGGGCTTATTAGCCAACACCGACAAACTAAAAGGCAAGCAAAAAGAAAACGTTGAAAACAGCAAAGAGATCGCATTGCTTTCAAAAAAATTGGCGACCATCGTACTTGATGCACCATGTGATTGGGAAGAAGAAAACCTTCGGGTGAAAGAAGTAAACAAGGATTTGGTGCGCGAAGTATTTGAAGAATTAGAATTTAGAAATCTCACTAAAAGAATATTGGGCGAAGGACCTTTGCCATTTGAATCGAAACAAGGCGAGCTTTTTTCTACTGAAGAAAATGAAACAGCAGCCGAAAAAGAAGCAGCACCAAAATCAAATTTGAAGACCATAATTGATGTGCCACATGAATATTATTTAGTTGAAACCGAAGCCCAAATACAAGAGTTGATCAGCAAACTAGAAGCCGCAAATGCCTTTTGTTTTGATACCGAGACCAGCGAATTGGAGCCCATCAATGCACAACTTGTGGGCATGTCGTTCGCTATTAAACCATCTGAAGCTTGGTATGTAGCAATACCAAAAAATATGGATGATGCCAAACTGATTCTCGAAAAATTCAAACCAATTTTTCAAGATGATAGAAAGGAATTGATTGCGCAGAATTTTAAGTACGACTATAAAATGTTGATGAAGTATGGCGTGGAAGTGAAGAACAAAATATTTGATACCATGGTGGCGCATTACCTTATGAATCCGGATGGCAAACATGGAATGGATTTTTTAAGTGAGGCATATTTGAGTTATTCTCCGGTGCCTATCGAAACGCTGCTTGGCAAGAAGGGAAAAAATCAAGGAAGTATGGCCGACCTGGAACCTGCAGCTATCAAAGACTATGCAGCCGAGGATGCCGACATCACATTACAATTAAAAGAAATATTTGATCCCCAACTCAATGTAGGAACCATTCGTAATTTGTTTGATCAAGTAGAAGTTCCTTTGATAAAAGTACTGGCAGATATTGAATGGGAAGGAGTGCGTATTGACGAATTATTTCTTAATGAATATTCAAGTTTGCTGGCCACTGATTTGGATAAATATGAAGCGGAAATTCACGCATCAGCAGGCGAAAAATTTAATGTGGATTCTCCCAAACAACTGGGACCAATTTTGTTTGAAAAATTGAAAGTGACCACTGAAATGAAACGCACAAAAACTGGACAATACAGTACCGATGAAGCCACATTAAGCAAATACGAACATGCCCATCCTATCATCGGGCATGTGCTCAATTATCGTGAACTGCGCAAATTGAAAAGCACTTATGTGGACGCATTGCCGCTGATGGTAAATCAAATCACAGGACGTGTGCACACCAATTACATGCAAACAGTTGCGGCCACAGGCAGGCTTGCGTCCAACAATCCGAACCTGCAAAACATTCCGATTCGCACTCCAAGAGGCAAGGAAATTCGCAAAGCATTTATTCCGCGCAATGAGGAATTCTGCATCTTAAGCGCAGACTATTCTCAAGTGGAATTGCGCATCATTGCATCACTGAGTAATGATGAAAATATGATTGAAGCTTTTCTTGCCGGAGAGGACATACACAAGGCCACCGCAGCCAAAGTTTTTGGTGTGCCCATCTCCGAAGTAAGCAAGGAAATGCGAAGCAAAGCGAAGGCCGTCAACTTCGGAATTATTTATGGACAAGGTGCATTTGGACTTTCACAAAACCTGGGAATTGCACGCAGCGAAGCGAAGGAAATCATTGAATCCTACTTCACTCAATTCAACAAACTAAAAGCCTTTCAGCAGCAAACCATAGAGGGTGCGCGCAAGACCGGATATATAGAAACCATACTTGGAAGAAGACGATACTTGGCGGACATCAACTCTGCAAACGCTATTGTGCGCGGCTTTGCGGAGCGCAACGCCATCAACGCACCAATACAAGGCAGCGCTGCCGACATCATAAAAGTGGCCATGATAAATATTCATCATGAATTTTTGCGTAACAATTTCAAATCAAAAATGATCATGCAAGTGCATGATGAATTGGTTTTTGACGTGCACAAAAGTGAACTTGAAATGGTGAAACAAATTGTAAAAACCGGAATGATGAATGCAGTAAAACTATCGGTGCCTTTGGAAGTGGATATGAACACAGGAGCAAACTGGTTGGAGGCACATTGATTGAATTCTGTTTGAAATAAAAATGTCATGAACCCAAGAGTAAAAGAAGTGACACCATTGCCCAACTTTGAATTATCAATCATTTTCACGAACAATGAAAACCGAATTTTCGATGTGAAACCCTATTTGAATACGGGTGTATTTCAGCAATTGAAAAATGAAGAAATTTTCAAAAATGTAAGACCATTTTTGGGCAGCATTATTTGGAACAACAATATTGATTTATGTCCCGATACATTGTATTTAGAAAGTAAGATCGCAACGCAATAAACTATTGCCATGACGATGCGAAATTGCTGGCCTATTTCATTTTGTCGTATGTTGTTATATTATCCCGCCAACAACTTAAAACCACGTCCATGGATATTCAAAATTTCGATGCTTTCATCCTCCTTCAATAGTTTGCGAATTTTTGCTATGTACACATCCATACTTCGCCCGTTGAAGTAGTTGTCATCACCCCAAATTGTTTTCAGTGCATAACTCCTTTCTAGCAATCCATTTTTATTTTTTACCATCAGGTAAAGCAATTCGTTTTCTTTGGTAGTCAACTTTTGTTCCTTGCCATTCAGTGTCAATTTTTGTTTCTGATAGTCCAGTATGTATTTGCCAACGGCAAGGTCGCCTGCCTCAGCAGCTTCATCAGGCAAGGCGTTGCTTCTGCGCAAAATGGCATTCATGCGAGCAAGTAATTCTTCCATAGTAAATGGTTTGGTCATGTAGTCGTCCGCCCCCGATTGGAAACCTTCGAGGGTGTCTTCCTTCATGCTTTTTGCGGTAAGAAAAAGAATGGGCGTATGCTTGTCCTCCATCCTTATTTCACGCGCCAATGTGAAGCCATCTTTCACCGGCATCATCACATCGAGTATCAGAAATTCGTAAGCAACACGTTTGAACATTTTGCCACCTTCTTGTCCGTCCGTAGCTAAATCTGTATCAAATCCTTTGTTGATCAAATAGTCCTTTAACAGAACACCCAAGTTTGGATCGTCCTCACAGAGCAGTACTTTAATTTTCTTTTTCATGTTTGTGTTTGTATGGTATATGAATGGTGAATATGCTTCCCTTGCGTATTTCGCTCGTTACTTCTACCTCTCCGTTGTGCTTTTCAATCACACCTTTCACATAGCTGAGTCCAAGACCGAAACCCTTTACGTTGTGAATGTTTCCTGTTGGTACACGAAATAATTTATCAAATACTTTCTTCTGATTTTCTTTACTAATTCCAATTCCATTGTCTTTGAATACGATTGCAATGCCTTCTATTTCATCGCGTGTAAAAATTTCAATAAAGGGTTGCTCTTCACAATATTTAATGGCGTTGTCAATTAGATTATATATCACATTGGTGATGTGCAATTGGTCGCCTTCCAAGTTGCTTTGGCTGGCATCAAGGTGTGTGTGTATTGCTCCATTTCTTTTGATCACTTGTATCTGAATATTGGCAATTACTTGTTCAATAGTCTGATGTATGTCAATGTTATCCCAACGCAATTTCATATCACCATGCTCAAAAACACTGGTGCGCAAAACATTTTCAACCAACACTCCCAATCTTTTATTTTCATCACGAATCATCGCTACATATTTATACATCGTTTTCTCGCTGTTGGTCATATCAGGATCGCCAAGTGCTTCGCAGGCCAAGCTAATGGTAGCTATTGGAGTCTTTAATTCATGTGTCATGTTATTGATGAAATCATTTTTTATTTCACTCAACTTTTTTTGGCGATAAATGATGCGAATCGAGAATGAAAATAAAAACATGATGACCAACAACAGCGAAACAGCAGTCGCCAACATTTTCCACATACTCCCGAGTAAATATCTGCTTTGGTGTGGAAAAAATATTCTCAAAAAATTAGTATCGCTGTATGGATCGTTTACAAAAAGTTGGGTGCGATATCCTTCGGTTATTAGTTGCTCTTCGAATTCTGCAGACTGAATGGGCAGTATCTCAGGAGTTTTTAGTCGGCTAAAAACACCATACACAAACGAGGCTTTGATACCGTGGTTGGCCAACACAGTTTGCATTAGGCTATCCATCATTGTGGTATCAATTCTGTCCGATACACTTTTATAAATGTCTAACTCCAAAAGGCCACTCATCACGTCATCCAATATTCCTGATTGATTTAGAATTTCATTTTGAAGGCACAGGAGAGAATCAGTTGATGTGAGTTTTGCCCCACTTTCTGGGTTGATGAAACTCACCTGTTTCAACCCGTAATTGACAATGAGGGTGCTGTCTTCACCAGCGCGCAAACTCATAGATGGTGCGGTGGCAGTGGCTTCAGACAGGCGTATCATTTCTTCCTTTTCCAAATAGTCCGAAACCTCTGTGAGCACTTTACTTACGTTGCTAGCGAAGTCTTGCTCGCGAAGAA
>JAYSWI010000601.1:0-9473 GCA_043718125.1 Flavobacteriales bacterium | reverse complement strand
CGTTCAATCCGTTCAATCCGTGTCCCATTAGAAAAGGGGTTATGCATTAGGGGTTGGGCGCAGCCGACATTGGTCTATATTATTTGTCACATCGGTATTATTTTGTTTTGCGAACGAATCGAAAAATTTTTATTTGCAACTCGCAGCGACACACAAATTCCGAGAATACTTCCAACCACATCGGCCACCCAGTCCCAAATATCTCTATCGCGCATTATCCAATTCGTGCCTTGTAAATATTCCAACAAAGCACCATAAATTATACATGCAGTTGCTATCAGTAAATTGGTAGAACTTAGCATTTTTGCAATAGAATAATTGAGATGATTAGCTTGTTTTGCAAAAACAAACAGCCCAGCCAAAACGAAAAACATTGTGAAATGAATCACCTTATCGGAATGTGGAAATAACTTGATTGAATCCGTTTCGATTTCAACTTTTACTACATGCAAAACAAAAACAAAAGCCGCCCACAGAATGCAAGCGGCTATAAGAATATTTTTTTTTCTCAAAAAAGCAAACACGATTAAAACTTAAAGTGATGCCTCATAAGTTGCTGCATCCATCAAGGCGTCCAACGAATTTCCCGCATTGAGTTTCACTTTTATCATCCATCCTTTTCCATAAGGATCGTTGTTGACCGCTGCCGGATCGTTTGCAAGTTCTTCATTCACTTCCACTATTTCGCCAGCAACGGGCATGAACAAATCACTCACCGTTTTCACCGCCTCAACTGTTCCAAATATTTCATGTTCGTTTAGCGATTGGCCTTTTGTTTCTATTTCTACAAAAACAATGTCGCCCAATTCGCCTTGTGCAAATTCAGTAATTCCAATGGTAACTGCATCACCCTCGATGCGCACCCATTCGTGATCTTTGGTGTATTTAAGTTCTGTAGGAAATGTCATTGTATTGCGTTTTTTTTAGAATTTGGTGGGCGAATGTATGTGAAGTGTGTTTTGCTAAATGATTGAATTTCGCAGAAACACATTTGATTTTGAAACAAGTATTTCAATAAAAGTTTGCTTCTTATACTTTCGTCACCAACGAAACAAACGCTTTGAAAATGGATTTCACTATATCGCAGCTCATCATACTCATCCTCGTTGGCGTTTGTGCCGGCCTGTTAAGCGGCTTTGTTGGAGTAGGTGGAGGCATAATAATAGTTCCTGCTATGATTTATTTTTTGCACTTGACTCAAAAGGATGCGCAAGGTGTAAGCCTTGCTGTGCTGCTTCTTCCTGTTGGGATTTTGGGCGTGATGAATTATTACAAAGCCGGTCATATCAATTTTAGTTACTCTGTAATCATTGCGGTAGGTTTTGTAGTGGGCAGTTATTTTGGATCCAAATACGCCTTGCGATTGCCAGAGCATAAAGTGAAATTTTTGTTTGGAATTTTACTCTTGGTAGTGGCTGCTCAAATGTTGTGGAAAAGCGGCACCAAAATTTTTGGTAGTTAGGTTGTTCTGCTGAGTAGCTTCATTCTAATAAAATTTGTATCACAAAAAAAGCGATACCCAATTTGAGTATCGCGTTTCATTTTTCTATATCACTTGCTATTTTTTTCTACTGCTTTATGCCAAGCTAGCACTGTGTTGCATTTGCGTCATCACAGTATCTACATCCACACCAAGCCCTTGCGCCACGCCCATTCCAAGCTGCATATCGGCACGGAAGAAATGACAGAGTTGGCGGTTCACAATCAGATCACGTTTTGGGCCACTGATGCCACTCATGGCAGCTACTATGTTGCTGATGGTGTTTGCTCTGCCTTGATCATTCATGGCTTTTGTAAACAATAAACCTGCTTGTGTGAAGTGATCATTTTCGCCTTCGCCATTTCTGTCGTACCAATCCGCTATGGTGCTTTCTAATACTTGTGCTGGCTCTTTGTATGCAGCATCTGCATAAATATCATCAAAACTATTGGGCGAATAATTTGGAGTGCTACCACCATTGCCGTCCATGCGCATCACGCCATCACGTTGATGATTAGCGACAATAAATGGACAACGATTTACGGGAATTTGCTCATAGTTCGCACCCAAACGATGACGGTGTGCATCGGGATACGATAGCAAACGGCCCTGCAACATTTTGTCGGGCGAGTAGCCAATTCCATCCACAATGTGCGCTGGTGCAAAAGCGGATTGTTCCACTTCTGCAAAATAGTTTGCAGGGATTTCATTTAGCTCTAAAATGCCTACATCAATAAGCGGGAAATCGCCATGTGGCCATACTTTGGTTAAGTCAAATGGATTGAAAGGAAATGCCTTTGCTTGCTCATCATTCATTACTTGAATTTTCAAATTCCATTTTGGGAAGTCCTTCACATCTATTGCATTTACAAGATCGCGCTGGGCTTGATCCATGTCTTTTGCTCTCCACTGATCTGCTTCTTCTCTTACAAAATTTTTGATGCCTTGTGCGGTTTTGAAATGGAATTTGACCCACACACGTTCGTTGTTTTTATTGATAAGAGAAAAAGTATGGGAGCCATATCCGTTCATAAAACGATAGGAGGTTGGCGTTCCTCTGTCGCTCATCAATATCATTACTTGATGCAAACTTTCAGGATTCAGGCTCCAGAAATCCCACATCATGGTAGGTGATTTTAGGTTCGTTCTTGGATCACGTTTTTGGGTGTGAATGAAGTCGCTGAATTTTTTTGGATCCTTCACAAAAAACACGGGCGTGTTGTTTCCAACTAGATCCCAGTTGCCATCTTCGGTATAAAACTTCAGGGCAAAACCACGAGGGTCACGCTCGCTATCGGCACTTCCTTTTTCGCCACCAACGGTGCTAAAGCGCAAAAGTGTTTTTGTCTGTTTTCCAATTTGACCAAAGAGTTTTGCCTTGGTGTATTTGGAAATATCGTGTGTAACAGTAAATGTTCCATAAGCCGCTGTACCCTTTGCGTGTACTACCCTTTCCGGAATTCTTTCGCGGTTGAAGTGCGCCATCTTCTCGTGCAAAATATAATCTTGCAATAGCAATGGGCCGCGAGATCCAATGCTTTGAGTATTTTCATTTTCGGTGTAGGGCCTGCCGGAAGCGGTGGTCAATTTTTTGTTTTGTGCTTTGTCGATGGACATTTTATTTGAGTTTTTTTGGTGATAATTATCTGGTCAAATATCCTAATTGTTTATTTTGAAAGGATCATCATTCAGAAAATAATTTCAAGATTTGCATTTCATGTTATAGCAATTCTTAGTTCATAAAAGCGCAAAAACAATATTGGGATTATTATGGTTGAAACTGGCTGGAGTTAAAAGTTGGTCGAATAAAAGCTGTGTAGGATTTTACCGCGGTTTGATTTAGGTTGTGCTGGGTTTTGTATTGCGCGTGAGGTTTTGGTGTTAGCAGCAGTGCACGTGTTCGATCGAAGAACAAAAGGTTGAGTTGCACAATCACATTTTTCTTGCAATCAACCCACTTGTTGTCCTCCTTTTTTCCGGAAAACTTTTCGTTTTGTATGCTTTGTCCACGATTAGCTCGATTTTCTCGGGAGCAATAGATTTGGTCCGCCAGCACTTCGAGGGGATAAAGTTTTTTTTGGAAACGATGAAGCCTTGTCATACTTGTGGCCACCCAAGAGTTGGCAAGGCCATTATCAAAAGTTGCACCTTCCGTCCTACGTTTCATTTTCTGTTTTGTAGAACCTTGTATTATACCTTTAATATCCCGCGAAACGCCCTGCTGCCATAATAAGATTGTGCACCATTGTGATAAACGAATACTTGGCCGTAGCGCAAATCAGCGAAGATGGCACCTCCAAGTTTTCTAATAGCAGCAGGTGTTTGCAACCAGCTTGATGTTTTGGTGTCGAAATTACCAAGTTGCTGCAATGCGCGATATTGCTCTTCGGTTAATAATTCAACACCCATCTCATTGGCCATATCAATAGCCGTGTTTTCTGGCTGATGTTCTTTTCTCGATTCAAGACCTTGGCGGTCATAACATAAACTTCTTCGGCCCGTGGGGCTTTCAGGAGAACAATCAAAAAACAAGTATTCCCCAGTTTTTTTATTGAGACCAACTACGTCTGGTTCACCACCGGTTCTTTCCATTTCATGCAGTGACCGTAACTTGTTCGGAGCATTCTTCATGTCCAATCTGGCCTGTATTATTGGCCATTCAAGACCTTTGTGGCGCTTCATATTTTTTTCAAAACGGGTAGCTAATGTTTGCATCAATTCTGTGTGTTGTTCAGGAGTTAATTCCATTTGTTTTGTCATTGTGATTATGTATTAATCGTTCTTCTTAATAATTCCAAAATCTAGCGCAGTTTGGTACGTGGAGTGAAAGCCTTTATTAACTCCAAAAAGTCCAATGCGACCCCCTTCACTTTCTTGTTCTCCAGGTCGTATCATCAGGCGGTGTCCCAGATTGTTTACCTCATAAAAAATAACCACTGTTTTACCCAACGAGTCTGCATATTCTTTGCGACAAATGTCTTCAATGCCTTTATAGGAAGGCTCTACCTTGTCTGGGAAGGAGTCTGTATTATTGATGCCCGTCCATTGGTTAACTATTAATGCAGCACTTTTGTAATTCACAATAGGATCGTTTAATCCTTGATATATGATTAGTGTTGGGTATGGCCCCTCATAGTTCGGGTTTTGATTTTTAACATTGGCCACAAGCTGTTCATTTGTGATTTCCTTTTTGCCAAGCATTGCCTTTAAACCATCTATAGCCCCTGTTGCGATACCATAAGCACCTCCCGCAAAGATGGCTCCACACCTAAACATTTCAGGGTGTGTGGCAGTCATCACCACACTCATGGCCGCACCAGCAGAGAGGCCCGTGATGTATATCTTATTGCTATCAATATTATACTCGCTGCCAGCAAAAGAAATCATTTGAAAAATGGACTCACATTCGCCTTTGCCTTTTTCAATGTCGTCATTATTAAACCAATTAAAACAGAGGTTGGGATTGTTGAAGAACTTTTGCTGTGGATACAAAACGACAAAATTATTAAGGTCTGCCAGTTTGTTCCATCCGGTTAATTCTGACACTGATTTTGCATTTTCGCCACATCCGTGCAAGACAATAACAAGTGGCACTTTTGTGGTATCGTTGGCAACCTTGGTGTGAAGAAACATTTTGAGATTCCCAGGGTTATTTCCGAAATAGTCTATCTCAGCCATCCGTGACACTTGCCCATAAATATTATTATTATGGATTAGAAAAAGAAAAAATATTTGAGCGAAATATTTCATGAAATTATTTTCGAAGTTACACTTGGCCATAGCGCAATGATCTGAAAAAAGGCAACATCATTTTCACTAAATGCGAATTATCCAAAAATCAATTTTGCTTTATGCCCCATTATTTTCAAATGCCAGAGTAATGCATCGTAATAGTCTTATGAATGAAACGGGATCATAAACCCAAACATGCCCCTTTAATATTATACCAATCAAAAATCCACTTGCAACTTGGCGCGTATTCCATACTTCACTATGTCGGGGTGGTCCAAATAACTAAGGCGCCATATAAAATCGACACGCAGTACTTTGAAAATATTTTCTACTCCAATGGCTGCTTCTACAAATGGTTTTGTAAGCAGATAAATATCATCATTGCCATCGTAATCAAAATCGCGCGAAAGGATTTTGTCGTTGTTCAAATCATAACCACCTAACACAGCTTTGGCACTGGCTACTTCACGCCATTTCAATCTGCGCATCAGTGGGAGTTTGTTTAGGAACAATCCTTCTGCGTGGTATTGCAACCAAGCACTGGCCCATTGGTCGCTCACAAATTCGAAAAAATTCATTGTGTTGTAGGAGGCTTCGTCATAGAAAAAAGTTTCGTTGCCTTGGTGCATCATCAGCAATGGATAAGGCAGGCTGCCAAATATTTTTCCCACTTCAAGTTGAGCTTTCAAATAGCCAAACGGACCAAATCGAATACGGTCCGAAACACGGCCCACCAGTTTTTGATAATCAAATTCGTTGCCCAATACATTGGGAAGACTGGTGTGAAATTGCACTTCGAGCGTAGGATATTTTGTTCCCAAACTAATGCGCTCGAATTCGCCATAAACAAATTTTTCTTTGTATGCAAAACGGGTGTAGAGGCTTACTTCGGAGGTGATCAGGTAGCTCACTTGTTGTTTAGCAATAGGCTCAGGTACTGAGCGGACATATTTGTAATTGCTACCTGCCGGTTTCAATACACGATGTGTGAAAAACAATTTGTTGCTCAAGCCATAAAGCCATTCTCTTTCTATGGACCCCGAAAGTTCAGTTACATCGGTGAGCTTGTTGGCAGGATTGCGCCTGAACAAGGACGACAGCACATTGTCTTGTCTGAACGCTCCTGCGGCCTGCCCCAGTTGTTCCATATCGCGCTTTGCGTTGGCAGCGATTGCAGTGCGCGGATTTTTGTTTAGCACATATAAAAATCCTCCTGCATATTTGAATCGTTGATCGCGAAAGCCATAAGCGGCATATCCTTCCAGCATCAGTTTTTTGCTAAAGTCGTTGCTTGTTCTTCCGCCCAAACGCACGCGATTGCCTTCTATTGGGTTGAAACTATAAAGCGTGTAATAAGGTCCAAATTCAAATTTGCCAATCACTTTATAGCCATTTACAAATAAGTTGATGACGTCCGCAACGGTTTTGAACTGGGGCAAATTTTTCAATGTATCTACCATCTGATAGATGCGCTGTTCCTTGGCGGTAAGGCCAATGTGCCGTGCTTTGTTCCAATAGTCGTCATCAAATTCTGAGGCATTTTCATTGACGATTACGTCCGAAAATCCATCAAAAAAGGCTTCCTCTTTTGGCTTATTGATAATGAAATTTTTGTAGGTCGTTGTCTTTCGTCCGTACATCCCCATTTTTTTATCCGTAAGGTTCAGGTCAACAATCATTTCCTCTTGCGTGCACATCCACACTTCATGCTCCACCTCGTTATACTGTTGTTTGAATTGCATGGACTTCACCCAATTGATGTTAGCACCCTCCGCTATGGTGGCGTCCACACTTTTTACTGCATAAGTTGTGTCGTTTATCCACATTTCGCCAAAGAACAATAGCTCTGCTTTTCTTCGTGGAAAAAACTGTAATTTATAGCACCATTTGCCTTCAACCCAGCCGCTGTCTATCAAATCATAATCGTAAAACCCAAGACAATAACCCGACACAGGACTAGTGAAACTTTTGCCAAATACGATCACTTCATTGTCATACACATTGGTGTTTTGGTACATATCGCCCAAAAACTGATTGATCGATTCGTTCTCAACACCACTCACTTTTGTGGCCTTCACAATTTCTTTTTTGTGTTTGGGATCGCGGGTGTAGGAGTAATCGCTAATTGATTCAGTCATAAAAACCGGCAGGTAGGGCTTTTCACCGGTGGTGTCCACGCCTGCAAAAACAAAATCGAATGGCTTGAAAATTTTTCTTTCTTGAAATTTTGTAGAGATGTTATTGAGGTCAAATTCTACTTTGTTATAGACTTCGTATTCATAAGCATCCAATTTTTCTTTGTTGTTTATTTTCTTATTGCGCAACACTTTTTTCATCAGTGCTATTGCAGGATTGGGGCCGTCATCGGGGCGAATCACAACCGTTGCTGATTCGCTCGCCATTTCCGATAGTTCAAAATTGACAACAATCGTAACGCCTTGTTTTACCTTCACTGTTTTGGTTTGATAACCAATGGTGAAGGCACTCAAAGAGTCGCTGCTGTAATATGTTTCGATGCGATAGTTGCCATCAATATCAGTTGTCGCTCCACTCTTGGTGTCGAGAAACATAACCGATGCAAATGGAACGGGCTCCTTCGTTTTGGCATCAGTCAGCTTGCCGGAAACAATGCTCTTTTGGGCCAAAGCTCCCAAACAGAACATGAAACTTATGAATAGAAGAGCTGGTTTTTTTCCTTGCATATCGAGCAAGCGAAGAAAGGGAAAAAGAGGATTGGTATTTTGAGCCATGAATAACAAAAAATTCAACAATGTGATACGAGCTTCAACGGACAGGTTGTGCGCAGAGTTTTTGTTTAACGTGAAGGTGTGTAGATGTCATTGTTGTCGTTGCAATGCTCAGGGTATGTCCCCATTCTGATCGCGTTAAGTGTTTTCTGGTTTTCTGCATCATTTGGGTTGGCCATTACAGCTTTCAGCGCATCGCGGTAGCAGGGTTGTTCATTGTAAATAACATTAGCAAAGGTTGCTGCCGGAGTAAGCCTGAACAACAAAGCAAATGCGAAGAGAATGAATGCCCTTCTGAAGAAATTTCTTTTCAGTTCAAATGGCTGATCTTTTAGCAGAAGAAGGATGAGCAATGTGGTAATAGAAGTTACTGCCAATCCCAAATTCAAGATGCTATGAGAGAATTGCCAGAACTGCCACTTGAACATTAGACCAATGCAAAGCATAGCCAACGCCAGCCCTGCCAATATAGCCAGTGCTGTTGCCAGTGCTGTTGTATTTGCATAAGCTTGTTTTTTAAATAGGTGCCGCGCCTTGATGTTCTGCAACAATGCAAAAGAAAATGGGTAGTATAGAATAGCAAGACTGCTCATGCCAACTACAATAAACATACTCGCAAACGGCCATTGCATTTTCTTGAAAAACACTCCAGTAAAAACAAAGAACCAAAAAATGACTTCTAATTTTTTCATTCGATAAATGGATTCGCTATCATCAATGAAAATCTGAACCAATGGTTTCTTTTGCTAGCATTTGGGGGAAATCTATTTCGATTGTTTCCAAGCTTCAAATCCCTGCAATCCGCAATTGAGCCACTGCAAATACTCCTCCTTGTCGGGTGTATAGCCAACAGGATTGGTTATCAATTTTTCGTCTGGTGTTATCACACAATAAAACGGTTGCGAATTGCTATTGAATGTTTCTATTTCTAAAGCCGCCCATCTATCACCATAGGATTGTATGTCCTTTGTTTTTCCCGTTTTTAATGAGGTAAACAATTCGCGTTGCAACGCTGGAAGCAGTTGGCGGTCGTCCACATAGAGTGATGCTACTATATAATTTTCATTCAATATTTTGAGCACATCTGGCTCAATCCAAACATGCTCTTCCATCTTTCTACAATTGACGCAAGCGTATCCAGTAAAGTCCAGAAAAATGGGTTTGTTTTCAATGCGTCCTCTTTCCAGAGCCAATTCGTATTGGTGTTCGCAGTTCAAATTGTGCGGGCAATCTTTGGGATAAATCCAAGAGTATCCCACCGGTGGCGCAAGCCCGCTCAACAAACTAAGCGAATGGTAGGTTTGATAGCGTTGATCATATCTAAAACCGGCACATAAATAAATGACCCACGATACCACCAACACGGCAAATGAAATTCTGAAGAATGATAATTTCTTGAGTGGACTATCGTGAGGGAATTTGATTTTGCCGAAAAGATAAATTGCCATCAATGCAAAAATGATGATCCACAAGCCCATGAATAATTCGTATTTGAGAAAGCCCCAATGGTCCAC
>JAYSWI010000061.1:0-2677 GCA_043718125.1 Flavobacteriales bacterium | reverse complement strand
ACATCCCGCTGGGATTAACACCAGTGAATAATTGATGAACCATTACTTGCGAGAGGGTTGATAAAACTACTACTTGTAAACTGCGAAAGAATCAGTTTTCGCAATCTTCAACTTTTGCACATAAGCATCTTCATCTTATGAAAACTTCTATTACATTTTGCATTATTGCATTTCATTACATTCGCACCGCTTGCAACTTTTGAGTGCCGGGATGCAACACAAACCAAAGCCAATGTGACTTAAACTATTAGCAGCAACCAACGCTTTTATGATGAAATACCTCGACCTGAAGTTTTTTATTTTCACAGTAATAAGTCTTTTCTGTTTCAGTAATATCAACGCTCAATTGGCCGCTGTGCCAGTTGTAGTTGATGTAACCCCGCTATACGGAGACTATGGTGATAATGGAATTGACATGACTGGATATGTGATGTATGAAGTATATGTGGTGTTCCAAAATCCAAATAATTATCTGTGTACATTGTTTGCAGCGGAAGGAATTCCCGACTGTATAGAAGACAACGATTCAACTGCATATTTCGATTTCCCATGTGGCCTTTTTCAACACGAATCTGAAACAGAATACGGTTTTAATAACCCTTGTTTGTACAACTTGAGTTTGTCACCTACAACCGAATTTGACTCTTTCATTACCATCGGAAAAAACTGTGCAAATGATGTGAGTTGCGACCCGCTTATCAGTGCATTGGGTCAATGCAATAGTTGGATAAATAATTTCGAAGGCCCTACCAATGGTAATCATTTTGATGGTGGAAGTTTTTTTTGGGACGAACATGCAGTATTTCTAACCTCTTGTTTCAACAATACTTCGGCTGGTTATGCAGGAGCTGATAACAGAGTGAAAATTGCACAATTCACGAGTTGTGGGCCAATTTCAGGTTTGTTCAATTTGTCCTATCGCACCCAACAAATGGTGGACAACAACATCAATGTTCCACTCATGGTTTTTGGTATTGAATTCAGTGCAGCGCATCCATGCCTTGCCAATCCTTTTGACAACACTGCGGCAGTTGGCGGTGCCGGTTGCTTTGGTGGTGCTAACCAAGTAAGCCTTGGTGATGGCGGAAATGGTTTGGTAGATTTCAAACTCTTTGATACAAATGATGTTCTAATTTCTAGCTTCAACAATCAAGCATCAGGATTGACTATCACACCCATTGCTTCCGGCAATTATTACATCAGCATGATTGATGATGTGGGATGCAGAGATACAACTTCTGTTTTTAATGTGCTGATGCCCATCGAGCTCGAAATGGATGCAGTGCTTCTGCAAGACATTGCATGTTTTGGTGAAACCATTGCGCAAATACAAGTAAACTGTACCGGTGGTACTGGCCAAGTGGTAGTCACTGTGGGTGCTGATGAATATGCTTGTGGCGATATTATTTCCGATCTTGGTTGCGGTGCA
This sequence comes from Flavobacteriales bacterium, assembly GCA_043718125.1. GTDB lineage: Bacteria > Bacteroidota > Bacteroidia > Flavobacteriales_D > Sanyastnellaceae > JANNVZ01. Next base: position 1,248 of record JAYSWI010000061.1, on the reverse strand, counting down.
TACATCATCACCGCCACTGACGAGAATAATTGTTCTGTAACTGAAACCATCAATGTGGCCTGCCCAGCGTCAATGATTGTCAACCCCACTGTAACCAACATTTTGTGTTATGGATACGACAACGGAAGTATTGTTGGAAACATTACAGGTGGTAATGGTCAGATAACAGCAGATTGGAATTTCAATGGTGATCCCTATGATTCATTTACAGGTTTAAGTCCCCTTAATATAAACATGACCGGCCTTGATGGTGGTGTTTATGATGTTACGCTAACAGACAACAATGGCTGCTCCATTGATGACACTTTTGAAATATTCGAACCCGAAGAATTCATGCATACAAATGTGATTGCCGATGCCACTTGTTTTGAATTCTGTGACGGTAGTATGGTGTATGCCATTAGTGGAGGCACACCACCATATTCTGTTGCAACTGCAGAGGTTGGAGGTGGCACTGTGAATATACTCGAGTTGTGCGCAGGTGATTTTCAAACTGTAATTTCTGATGACAATGGCTGCCTTATTCAAAATGATTTTTCTATTGAACAACCTACTGATATCACATTTAATTCCTTAGTTACAGATGAATTGTGTTTTGGTGATTGTAACGGCAGCATTGACCTCACAAACGTGACAGGAAGTTTTGGTAATTTCACTTATCAACTTAGCCCTAACTCCGGCAATTGCGAAGGCGATTGTGAAGGAAATGAAGTGACTTATTCGGATTTGTGCGATGGCACATATAGCATACTAATAACGGATCAAAATGGATGTGAAAAAATAGTATCGAATTTAACTTTGGTTTCCCCGGGCGATTTGCAATTGGTTTTAACCCCACAAAATGTTACTTGCTTTGAAGCTGCAAATGGTGAAATTGAAATAACCAATATTGGTGGCGTTGAACCATTCATTGTTACACCTGGGAATCTGGCTGTGCCAAGCACCGTTACTGGCCTTGTTCCAAACACATACTCTTACACCATCACGGACTTCAATGGCTGCACCGATACAGAAGATGCAGTGATAACGCAACCAACATTGTTAGTGGCAACTTTAACATCAACAACCGATGCCAGTTGTGGCGGAGATAGCGATGGCATTCTTGTTTACACTGTTGCAGGAGGAACGTCACCGTATGACTTTGAACTTTTCCCCTCTGGCATAGCCGGTGCAGTAAATGGCACCATCACTTCGTTGGGTTTTGGAGAATATGATTTGATAATTTATGACGTATTCAATTGTGTAGAT
>JAYSWI010000007.1:0-2952 GCA_043718125.1 Flavobacteriales bacterium | reverse complement strand
TTCACTATATCGCCACTCCAAGCATAAGTTCCATTTCCGTTTAGTTTTCTCATAAAAATATCAACGGTGCCGTCAACGCCTGTTGACTGAAAACAAACAGCAATACCGTCCTCATCACTCATTGCAGCATATTGATAATTGAGACCATTGGTACCTTCAAGCATATCCACAGGCGCAAAGGCTGAATCGCCTGCTGCGGTAACTCGCATTACAAAAGCATGCGCCCCTGCACCATTGCCTCCTGTGTAGTAGAGATAAGTATCATCACTTCCATCATAAGTCTTGTCAATTCCTCGTGAACCTATGTACCACTGATTGCCTTCTGGCTCGCCATTAAAAACACCGGTGAGCAAACCATCGGTGGTGAAGTGTGTGATACGACAACCATCAGAACCACCGCAATAAGTGGGTGTAAGATTCACGGTGTAGCCATCGCCATTTTTTATGAAACTGAAATTTTCGAATCCAAGAAAGTAGTTTCCAACGCAGCCATCTGCTTTGGCCACAAGCAAATCATTGGCCCACAGTTGCGCACCATCATCGTTCAATTTTTGAAAACGCAACGAGTCGGTGGCAACAGGAATGTCTTTAGAATGAGCACCTATAATTATTCCTTCCTGCGAGGAAGGACGCATGACGGCAAAACTCTGAATGGAACTTGAATAGCTCATAATTTCTCGTCCTGCACTTTCCCAAAGTTCGTTTCCATCGGCATCATAATGCTGACCATAGATGTCGTTGAAGGTGTTGCCATCGCAGCCCGAGCGCGAGTCCAACCAAAACACAAATGTGCCTCCGTTGTCATCAGCTACTTGTTGCACTTTGCTTTGGACACAGGTTTGGTCGCTCACCAATTGCGGATTTTCGGGGTCGTAAGTCCATTGCGAAAAAGAATAGGCAGTAATTAGTAGGCAGCAAGCAGTGATGAGGATTTGTTTGATATGTAATTTTTTTTTCATTGTAAGGAAGAATAAAAATGTGACACGAAGATTTGATGCAACATACAACTTGTGCAGATAAGTGAGTGAACGGTAGGGGTATTTAGCGAACGGTAAACATTGAAGCAACATGCCACCGAATCAATCCTAAAAAAAAATCTATGAAATTTTGAAGCAAAGCAACCCTTAATTGATAAATCATCTTCATTGTGAAATTTCACTTTGTTTGCTAAATTTCGAAGCAGAATTTTCTTTATTTAAAACCTTAAGCAATCAATTTAAATCTTAATCACCATGAGAACAATCGCTCTTTTTACTTTTTCGTTTCTTTTAGTCAATTCTCAAATTACAGCTCAAAATTGTTATGAAGGCGTTCTCATTTTCAACACGCAAGAGCAGATAGACCAATTCATTATTGATTATCCTGCAGTTGATTGTATCAATGGCGATGTTGTGTTATCATTTACCAACGACAATCTATTGGGGCTGACTAATGTTACTTCGATATCAGGAGAGCTTCAAATCAATGCTGAATATATCAATCTGGATGGTTTGCAAAATCTTGAACATTTGGGATTCTTGTTCCATAGTCCCACTTTATATCTTGTCGATGTTAGTCCAATGACATCACTGGTGAGTATTGATAATTTGGACCCAGAAATTGTTTCATTGTGTCCGGGTGGCTTCGCTTTAATGGATCAAATTCTTTATCATACGGGTCACCTTCATTTCGATGGATTGGGCTTAGACATGCAAGCCGTTGAAATATCCACCTTAGATATTTTCCATAACCTAATTGAATTGGGAGGGCTAAAAATAGATTCATATATATGGAGTTTATTGTCACTAGATGGTTTTGATAATCTACAATCATTAGGTTATTTAGAAATTTCAAGTTCAGATATACAATCCCTACCCGATTTTGATAATTTAGAGACTCTGGGTTCTCTTGAAATAAGTGAATGTTTTAGCTTGTCGGAATTGCCAAGCATTGGCAATGTTAGTACTCTAGAGTTTGTCTTTTTACAAGGAATTGATGGTCTTCAAAATCTAGATGAGTTAAACGGAATAATAGTTATTACAGGTACCTTACAAATTGTCAGCTGCCCTGAACTTTCAGATTTATCTGGATTATCAAACCTTGTGAGCATAGGAGGACCTGACAATTGGATAAGTCATTTAATGAACATTAGCAGCCTCGATGGCTTGCAATCATTACACACCGTTGGTGGTGACTTAGTTATTTCAAATAATTGGAACTTAACGGATATTTATGCACTTCAGAACATATTGGACATAGATGGTGTCCTTACCATTTTAAGCAATGACGCCTTAACTGCGTGTGCTGCAATAGCAGTTTGCAATTTGATTGAAGTGGCCCCTGATCATATTAACATTGGAAGTAATGGATTTGAAGGTGGATGCGACAATGTTGACGAAGTGGCTGCTATGTGTGGTTTAAGCTCTGCGTACGGATTGGTGCAAGTGGATGTTGACAATGATGGACAGTTCAACAACGGTGACTTTGTATTTCCACATGCTATCGTACACAATCAAAATCAATATCCACTTGCGCAATCCAGTGCATTGGGATACTATTATGCACACTTGCAAACAAATGCAACATCAACACTACACGCTGTGCCACCCACTGGATTTGAAGCAAGCCTTGTTTCAATTACAACCACCGATATTACAACTGCATATCAGGAGAATTTAAGAATACACCCTGTGGTTTCTGATTTGCACAATTTGACGGTTACTATTTCAGAATATGGTGTGCCTCGGCCAGGGTTTTCAAACTCCTATTTTATTGAGGTGAACAATTTTGGTATTTCTTCCGAAAATATAATAGTGACTTTCGATTTAACGAACATGTTTGGAATGGAAGTATCTGATGCGAATGGAGGAATAATAAATGGCAATAACATTGTTTGGAACTTGACGGATTTAGAACCCTTCACCAGTCACATAATAGTTGTTGAAATTTATGTTTATGCTACAACTCCCATTG
>JAYSWI010000600.1:0-3133 GCA_043718125.1 Flavobacteriales bacterium | reverse complement strand
ACCACCACTATTGCTGCTGTAGTATATATCGCCAGCATACACACTTGGAAATATTTCATTGTTCGCGCCATTCACCATCATCCCACAATTGGTAGGCTCGCTCCAGCCCTCCGTTGTTTTGTAGCAAAACCAAATGTCCATAAGACCTTGTCCGCCTGCTCTGTTGCTGCTGAACACTATTAGGTTTTGTGCGATGTCGTACCAAGGATGGGCGTAGTCGCTTTGCTTGTCGCAGAAGGGAAGAAGCTCGGGTTCGCTCCATCCGCTATCCTTCATTTTTATACTGAAAATTTTTAGATTACTGCCTTTTGTTTTTCCGTAATTGTTGGCACTACTGAAATAAAGTGTTGAATCTTCGGCATTGAAAGTTGCAGGGCCTTCATCGTTGCTTGCGGTATATGTAAAAAGGCGTGATGCGCTAATCCAGTCTGAATAGGTTTTTCCTCGTGCGGCAGTTTCCAAATGGAATACGTTTCGCTTGTTCCAAGAATAATCGTTTACCAGATCTTGCTTGCCATTGGTGGTGAATAATAATTGGTCGTAATACATGCCACATGCCATGTCATCGTTCATCGTGTTTACTCCGATGGCAGCGCAAACAGTATAGTTTTCTTGCGAGAATATTTTGCAGGAAATGAATAGTAGGCACAGTATGTAAATGAATTTTTTCAAATCAGAAATAGCGAATAGATTTATTGGATGATGGCTTCAAATTGAAACCCAAGAAGGCTTCTGTGGTGTGCGCAAATTGATGTGGCAATGGAGATAATGAGTAATCATAACTCAATCCAAACCTTAGCTGCGAGGTAATGTGAATGCACAGCATTATATCCATACACGATGGATAACGATAGCCGCCACCAAACCAAAATTTATTGTTTCTCAGAAAAAGAATATTTAATTCCCCTTGCCAAATGTTGCCTTCAGTAAACTTCAATAATGTTGAAAATTGTAGCAGATTGTCGTTATCTATTTTCTTAATGTAACCTGCCACTGCCGAGAGATTGAAGTAGAGTCGAGCAAGCGAATTTTCGGTGATATTGAAGTTGGATCTGTTCAATCTGGAAGCATCAATACCTGCATAGTAATTATCAGAATTGAGAAAAGCACTGAGGCCAATAGTTGGAAGGATGGTGCTGTTTGTGATACCAGCTAGTTGCACATCGTTGCCATCGCGAATGGTGATTTCTGCAATGTTGAATTGCTGCTTAATAGCACCTATTGAAAAGCCAATACTCAATGTTTGCGTTTTAATTTTCAACTTGTATGCTGCGGAAGTCTGCAACAGCATCTGCCTATGTATGCCTATACTTTCATTTTGAAAACGTAACCCAGCTCCCAATTTATTTTGCATCAAAGGAGTATGAAAAGATAATTGTTGGCTTATGGGCGCACCTTCGAAACCCATCCATTGTGACCTATAGCGCAACGCAAAACTTGGTGCCTGATGATTGCCGGCATAAGCCGAGTTAATGTCGTAAAGATTGAATAGATACTGCGAATAGACCCACTCTTGTTGCGCAAAGGTTTTGGTACAACTGAAAATAAGCACCGCCAAAAAGAAAGATGCTACCTTCTTATTTCCGCTAAAGTTTGTGGTGCTTAAACTCATCTTATCAATTCAATAAATCCGGTGCGTGTGTTTGAATTTATTTCTGCTTGGAAATAATAAGTTCCATCTGGTAAGTCCTGTCCTTGTTTGTTTTCACCACGCCAAACTTTGTTTACATTGTCATATCCATCAGTGCTCCATACAAGCAGGCCCCATCTGTTGAAAATTTTTATTTTGTTGTCTCTAAATAAACTGTCCTCAATATTTTCTATCCACCATACATCGTTGCTTTTGTCGTTGTTTGGCGAGAAGAAATTGTAGAACTGTAAAACACAAGGCAGATCCGTTGTACTCATGTTAGCTAGGTTGAACGTGTTGATGTAAACGCATCCATTGGTTCCAATTATTTCCAAAGTGCTCAAGTTTGGAAGCCCGCTTGCAATTGTGTCCGATGCCACGTTGTTCCAATAGATTGTTGCACCGGCAGGGTTTCCGCAATTTGTAATTGAGGCCACCTGAACAGTGTAGGTTTCGTTGCACTGGTTCAAGGAAACAACAAGTGAAACCGTGACTGGATTGAAACTATTGGGTTGATGAAAACCTTGCGTAATGATGTTATCTGGACTATTGATTGTGTTGCCGACCGATTGCCCAGCGGTGGATGATAATGAGTTTGAACCAGTCACAATATCCAATGCAAAACAAGAAATGACTTGTCGCTCAAGCGAAAGTTGGGCATTGCAACAATGGCAAATTGCAAGAAAAAAAGCGATATGAAATAACGTTTTGTACAATGAGCGTTTTCTAGTAAATACTTGAATAGTCCACCACATACCACATCGCACCATTGCTGACGAGTGTGGCAAATTCCATTCGCAACATTCCACCAAGTGTAAAGTCATCATCACCTTCAATGGAACTAGAAAGATCCATCAGAATTAAATTGCTGCTATCAGTGTTGAGCACTCCATCGTTGTTGCCATTCTTCTTTTTGAATTTATAGATGCGTCCTGCGCATTGCGATGCTTGGGGCAGATGTATTGTAATGTCTCCATTTGTAACATCGGCATTGTATATCGTTGCGTTTTGGTTTAAGTCAAGGCCCATAAAAAACACGTCCGATGTTGTAATCATCTCGATGCCTAGCGAGAGCGATCCGTTGATGTCCAAAGTGCTTTGTGGTGCTATAGAATTGATGCCAACACGACTTGAGTTGTTGTGAAGAATGGTATCAGTTTTAACCCAAGTGGCATAAGCAATTTCTGAAACATCATAGCTCTCTGCGCTGTTGCCAAGTTCTGTAATTACAAGCATGGTGTCTTGTTCAACATGCACATCGGTTATTTCATTGGCGTTAGCAGTAAGTCCAAGTTCAAGCAAATTCACTGGAAAACTTGCATCGCCTTCTTCAATAATCAGGTTGGTGCCCACCACTTCAAAACCGGTGATTATTTCATTGGTAGGATCACCATCGGCTTCGTTCAAAACTGTGTCCGCTACTTGGGCCTTGCCGGCATTGTCTGCAAAAAATGCAAAAGGAACCGTAACCAATTGCGATGTTCCAATTATCTGCGGATCGCC
>JAYSWI010000599.1:0-3139 GCA_043718125.1 Flavobacteriales bacterium | reverse complement strand
TGGCTATCACATCTATTCTTCCGTCATTCACTGCTGCGCGAATAGCTTCTCTGTCGCTTGCGGTTTTCACCGCAGGATTCCATTTGATGTAGTTGCCCTTCGTTGCATAATCTTCATTGGTAAACCACAAGTGATGCACACATGCTTCTGCGGTTATGCGCTTCTCAGAAAGAGGTATGTCATTTCTGAATAGTTCCAATTCTTTAGCAGTACTGATGTGCAGAATGTGAAGGCGTGTATTGTGTTTCTTCGCAAGAGCCACTGCAAACGATGAAGAGTTGTAACACGCTTGTTCGCTGCGAATGAGATGATGTTCGGTGACAGGAATATCATCACCGAACTTTTCTTTCCACAGTTCAATATTTTTTTTGATAAGTGGGTCATCTTCGCAATGCACTGCAATGAGTGTCTTGACGTGTGAAAAAATATTTTCAAGTGCTATTGGATCATCTATGTGCATGTCGCCTGTGCTGCTGCCCATAAATATTTTTACACCACATATATCTTTTGGATTCACTGCCAGCAACTCATCTAAGTTGTGATTGGTGGTTCCCATGAAGAAGGAATAGTTCGCCACTGAAACTTCTGAAGCACGCTTGTATTTCTGTTCCAGCAATTCAATGGTTGTAGCGGGCGGAAAGGTGTTGGGCATCTCCATGAAGGAGGTGATGCCACCTGCTACAGCAGCTCTTGATTCCGTATATAAATCGCCTTTGTGCATGAGGCCCGGCTCGCGGAAGTGGACTTGGTCGTCAATGAGGCCAGGGAGAAGGTGAAGGCCGGTGGCGTCAATAACACTCCACTTTTCTTTGGCAATAATTCCGCACGATGCAATTTTTGAAATGACACCATCAACAATCAGAATGTCAGCTTTTCGAATGGTGTTTTCATTCACAATTGTGGCATTGATGATAAGAAGTGTATTCATTTTGATGTCCAGTAGTTTATATTGATTTCATTAACTCCTTGAGAAAAGGACAAGTATATCGCAGTGACAAATAACATTGCAACTGCCACAAGAACATTATTGAAGACTGTTGCGCTGATTGCTATGATGAGTCTTTTTGCTCTGTTATAGCTACTAAAAACCATTGCATAAACCCAAACCATATATACAAAAGATATTATCCCGATCAGCAATGACAAAATCAGCATCAATGTTTTGGAGTCAACAAGGAGAATATCAAAAACATTTAACAGAGCAATCAAGTTGACTTGGCCAAACAAGAAAAAATGAATTGTAACCACTTCCACATAGTTGCGCTCCTTGCGATAGAAAATCCAGATGAGAAAAGAAAATATAGGGATAAGTCCGATGGTGATAAAATTGTTGTACTTGCCACTTATCTGCTGCATGTGATCCAAGAAATTCATAGTTTCTGTATCGCGGGCAAATATTGAAAATGCAGGAGAATATAGAGTTATCACACCTGCCAAAGCTGCCAGAATAAAAACGTAAGAAAGCGGCTTGAAATATTGGGTTCGTTTACCGTCCAAAAATTCTCGTATGGCACCACCTGGTCTTAAGCACATTTCTTTAATTGTGAAAAAAAAGCCCTTATCGAGATGGAAAATAGAATGCGGAACTTCATGGAAGAGATAATGCCAACCAATTCGTTCCGTAGTTGTTTTCTGCCCGCAATTAGCACAAAAAGTTTGGTAAACTCTATGCCCACAATTCAGGCACTCAACATTTTTCATCTCACATTCTTTCTTGAAATTTTTCTAAAACGCATTTTGAATACTCCAACTATGCCTTCTTTAAAAATGCCTGCGCTCATTTTGCTAGCACCAAATTCTCGATCGATGAAAATGATAGGTACTTCCACAATTTTATATCCTAGCCGAAAGGCATTGTATTTCATTTCTATTTGAAATGCATAGCCCACAAATTGTATGTCATCAAGGTCTATTGCTTCCAACACTTTTCTGGTGTAGCATACAAAACCTGCAGTGCTGTCCTTCACACCCAGCCACAGCAGTGTGTTAACATAAATGGAAGCGCAAAAGCTCATCGCTAATCTTTTGAATGGCCAGTTTTTTACGCCTCCGCCTTTGGTATAGCGCGAGCCAATGCTCATATCGCCAGCATGAGTTGTGCAGCCGTCAAGGAGTCTTATCAAATCGTCAGGGTTGTGCGAAAAGTCGCAGTCCATTTCGAAGATATAATCATAATGACGCTGCAATGCCCAATGAAATCCTGCGATGTATGCTGTGCCTAAACCCAATTTTCCTTTGCGTTCTAATATGTAAAGTTTATCGGAGAATTCATTTTGCAAACCTTTTACAATGCCAGCAGTGCCATCGGGCGAGCCATCGTCCACTATGAGCAGATGGAATGCTTTGGGCAACGAAAAAACTTTGCGCACCATGCGCTCTATGTTTTCCTTTTCGTTGTAGGTGGGTATTATTATGAGTGAGTCGGACACGGTTCAGGGCTTGCTATAGAATTCAATAAGTGAATGCACTTCTTCTTTCAATGCAGTGAAATTATTTTGAATTGTGTGCCAGAGGATTGTCCAGTCGAGTCGGTCATATTCATGCGTTATGCGATTTCGCATATCAACAACCTCCTTGGCTGAGGTCAGAGAAAACTCGCTCTCCATTTTTACAAGCCTGTTAACAGATTCGCCCATTATTTCAAAGCACCTTTCAATGGCAAGTCGTTTCATCTTGTTGCCAACAATTTCGGAAAATGATTCGTGGCCTGCGCAGTACTCTTCAATGTCGGCAATGGCCATTTTGATGTCTTCTAATTGTGTCAGAATCTTAAACTTCATAAAGGACTTTTTTATCTAGCTCAATACTCATTTTGAAATATTTGTTCTTAACCATATTCTCGGTCAATAAATCCACTTTTCTTTCAAACAGTTTTTCTACTTCATCATACAATTCAAAGAAGTTATTGCTATATCGCTTATAGTCTTCATCCACCAAATCAATTTTCACTAAGAAATCCAAATCACTCTTTTCAGTCATTTCACCGCGTGAAGCCGATCCGAACAGATACATATAAGCAACATCATGCGCTTTACATAGTTCATGTATCTGTGGTAGTTTGTTTTGAATTTCTTCAGGTATCATTTTTTTACAATACAAAAAAGGTTATGCAACAATGCTTTCCATTTCCGCTATCAAC
>JAYSWI010000598.1:0-1058 GCA_043718125.1 Flavobacteriales bacterium | reverse complement strand
ATGAAGTGGGCTCAGGTGATTACACACATGTAGTGAATGAAAGCGGCACAATGGTAATGCATGCCTCCAATGCCTTATGCAGTTATGACCAGAGTATTGAAATAACAGTGCTTGTTGCAACAGCATCGTTTACTCAGAATGGAAATACACTCAGTGCAACCATTGCCACAACCTACCAATGGTATCTGAATGGCAATGCAATTGCCAATGCAACTGCGCAAACATTTGAAATAACACAAACCGGAAATTACAGTGTGGTGTTAACAGAGGAAAATGGATGCACAGCAATTAGTGATGCTATAATAGTGACATACACAGGCATTGATGAATTGAATTCAAATACAATCTCTATTTACCCAAATCCTGCATCTGAATTTTTTACACTTTCTATTTCCAACGATTTGATTGGAAATGAAATTGTGATAACCGATATGCTTGGTAAGGTGGTTATGCATTGCGGAAAGGCAAACAATCATACAACACGCATAGAAACAAGCGTATTGGCACATGGTGTCTATGAAGTGCGCATAGGCACTGCTGCCAAGGTTTTGATGAAAAAATAAAAAAAGTTGGCATTGTTTTATGGAATTTGGGAACTTTTGGTATCTTAATGTTGCAAAGACGAAAAATCAATTTTAAAAACACATAAACTTAAATCTGAATGATATCATGAAAAAAATTTACTGCACTCTGGTGACGACCCTTTTTTACTCAATTACAAGCGCTCAATTTGGCAATGCTATAGAAATCTGCACCACAGATCCATCCATGAACAGCCTTCATCAGTTGGACTTTGATGGAGACGGAGACATAGATTTACTCACAACAGATGGCGCTACTTTTTCTGGCCAAAACCCAGTGTCTGCAACCATTACTGCGCAAACTTTCTCATTATGTGAAAAGGTTAATGGTAGCTTTACCAATCATCCGCTATTTCAATTGAGCAACTCCTCCCTTTGGGCATTTGGAGATTTGACGGGTGATGGTTTGGCTGATTTCGTATATGCAGAACTTGCTATATGGCAAGATGGGGAAACCTATTATTCAATGTATTTCAA
>JAYSWI010000597.1:0-9522 GCA_043718125.1 Flavobacteriales bacterium | reverse complement strand
AAAACAGGAACACTTGCAGAAATAGCAACGGCCTGCGCAACCACATCAAAACACGCTGACAACGTAAGTTTGAAGAACAACAACATTCCTTCAAGCGGAGTAAGCACAAATGAAAATAAATTGATGGGAGCTTTGTTTGGTTTGAAAACAGGAAGCATGTCAACACCCATTGTGGGCGAAGGCGGCATCTATGTGATTCAAAGAAATGCTGACGTTGTAGTTGGCACAAGCACCGACAATTACATTACGGAATTAGACCGTCTTAGCCAAGGATTTTCATCCAGAGCTACCAACGACATTTTAAAGTCATTTAAAGAAGTTGCCAAAATTGAAGACAACCGTTTTATGAGACGCTAAAGAAAAAATATTCCATAAAAAAAAACCTTCGTTAGAACAACAACGAAGGTTTTTTTTTGCCTTTAAATTTCTTAATGCAATTTGCCGATTGTTTTGTTTGAGAAGCTGCTTCATTGGAAGTTTACAAGCACAAGTTTATACCGTTTGTCTTCTCGATTTAGCTTGAACCAAGGAACTTCATAAGAGAATTACAATTCCAAAAATTCATAACGAAATCATTCTAATCTTCATCTTGAAAGACGGCTTCACCCGGCACAAATTTTCTTTCTTTTACATGATAGGAATTGCCGGCAACAAGAATATTTACTCGAATATTTTCTACAGAAATAGGAGTGCCCATGCTTACATCTGTAATATTTGAATGTCGGATGTCTCTGCCGTCCACTATCACCACAGCACCGCTACCAATTACTTCCAATATATTTCCATTAGTAACTATAACACCCGTATCCTCGCCAAGTCCGATGCCGGTGCAAGACGGATTGCTGGCCACTGCTTGGGCAAGCCTATTAAATCTTCCGCGCTTATCAAAATGCGAATCGATAATCACATCGGGCATAAAAGCAAGACCGGTAGTGATCTTTACTTCGCCTTTCAAATGGGCCAAATCACTTTTGCCTTGATATATCATTGTGTTGCTCATGGCCATTGCACCGGCTGATGTGCCGGCTATTACAAGCCCTTCTGCCATATATCCATGCTGAATAATTTCCAAAAATTCGGTGCCTCCAAAAATGGTGGTGAGACGCAATTGATCGCCACCGCTAAACATAACTCCATCACATTTTTTTATTTTTTCGATGTATTCCGGTTTGCGTGCATCATCGCGATTGCGAATGCTCAAATGCTCCACATGCGTGCAGCCTATTTTAGAAAAAGCATGGATATAATTTTCACCAACTTCTGCCGGAATACTACTGGCAGTTGTGATGACTACAATATGTTTTTCCACACCGCCCATCTCTTGCACCACGCGTTTTAAGATGCCCAATTCAAAAAAATGTAGGTTCGTGGGTTGCGAGTAATTGCCTTCGCTTTCCGTGCCTTTGTCTTCCGCTCCGCCTATCGAGATGAGCTTGCCTTTTGGGATTTCCAATGTAGAATTTGTTTTGTGTGACTTGCGGCAAATGTATCCTCTTAATAAAGAATTCGCAGTATGATAATGTTGGTTGTTGAAATGTTTTTTGCATCATATTCGCATTGTCATTTAACAACGAACCAAGGCATTGAAATAAGCCTAAAAAACCTTAATAAAACAACTATGAACCCAAAACCAAGTGTAGTAATTCTTGGAGGAGGTGTGGCGGGAATGAGCGCTGCACATGAGTTGGCTGAACGTGGATTCCAAGTTTCTGTTTATGAAAAAAATGAGCAATATGTCGGTGGCAAAGCCCGCTCTGTAAATGCACCCGGAACTAACCTGCTCGACCCCAAAAAATTTCTGCCTGGGGAACATGGCTTTAGATTTTTCCCTGGTTTTTACAAACACGTAACTGATACGATGAAGCGCATTCCTTTTACCAATAGTAATGGAAGGCAAAATGCCAGCGGTGTTTATGATAATCTGGTGGCAACATCTCGTATTCTAATAGCTCGTTATGGCAAAAATCCTATTCGCACCATTGCCAATTTCCCCAGAAGTTGGAAGGATATTAAACTGATTATTCAACTTATTAAGAATGGCGGGAATACAGGATTGACCAAAGAAGAAAAAACTTTTTTCGCCACTCGAATTTGGCAATTGTGCTCTAGCAGTTATACCAGAAGAAATAACGATTATGAAAAAACTGGTTGGTGGGAATACTTGCAAGCAGATAAATTTTCTGCAACCTACCGACACTTATTAGTAGAAGGATTGACGCGCACACTGGTTGCAGCCGATGCCAAAAAGGCGAGTACCAAAACCGGTGGAAATACATTCCTACAACTTGTATTTTCCACGATGTCGCCACTGATAAATACTGACCGTGTTTTGAATGGACCGACAAATGAACAATGGCTCGACCCCTGGAAGACGCATCTCCATAATTTAGGTGTGGAATATTTCATCAATCATGAAGTGCTCAAAATAAATATGGATGCTGGAGTTGTTTCTTCCATATTGATAAAGGATGAAAATGGTTCGGAAAAATTATTTAAAGCCGATTATTATTTGTTGGCAGTTCCGATAGAAAGAGCGGCTGTTTTAATCAACGAAGAGATGATTAATGCAGACGCATGTTTGAGCAATATTGCAGCGCTTGCTCCAAGTGTACAGTGGATGAATGGCATTCAATTTTACCTCAACGAAAACGTGACCATCAATCATGGTCATATTATTTGTTGTGATTCAGAATGGGCACTTACCGCCATTTCTCAAACTCAATTTTGGCCAGATTACGATTTGTCGCATCGTTTCAACGGGAAAGTCAATGGCATACTTTCAATAGATATTTCGAATTGGAATTCTTCAAAATTCGATGGCCATCTGGCAGAAAATTGTGACCCAGAAGAAGTAAAAACATTGGTGTGGGAGCAAGCTAAAAAAAGCCTCAATGTAGAAGGGGCAATAGTATTGCGCGATGACATGATTGAGCATTGGTATTTAGACCGCGACATTCGCTGGATGGCCAAAGAGAAAAAAGATGAAGACGAAGAGCCTTTGCTGGTAAACACAAGCAACTCTTGGAGTCTGCGACCAGTAGCTTTTACTGCAATACCCAATTTTTTTCTTGCTTCAGATTACGTGCGCACTTTCACAGACTTAGCGACTATGGAAGGTGCGAATGAAGCGGCCAGAAGGGCCGTCAACAATATTATAGAAGCCTCCGGAGTGGACGCGCCATTATGCGAAATATGGCCACTTCGTGAGCCACTCTTTTTCAAACCCTTGCGCTGGTTAGACAAGCAGCGTTGGAACAAAGGTTTGACATGGAGTCAGTCATTGCCCTGGTGGATGTGGGTATTTTTACCTATATGGTTGGGGTGTTGCATTCTCCTATTTCCGTTTCGATTGATAGCAAAACTCTTTCAATAACAGCATCTAAAATCAAATCCTTATGTGGGAAAATTTATTTAATCTTAAAGACTACACGCCCTTAGAGCATGTTTTCTTTTTCAGTGGTTGTGTAGCTTGGGTGGTCATATACATCAATGTAATCCGCGCCATACGCACCATCCAATATATAGAAATACCCATCATGGCTGTTTGTGCCAACATCAGTTGGGAGTTCATTTGGAGTTTTCTTTTTGAAACCAACATGGGTGAAATCTATGTGTGGGGTTATCGGATATGGTTCATCTTGGACTGCTACATTCTATATGGGCTATTGCGTTATGGATGGAAACAATTCATCAACGATACTTTCAAAAAGTCCTTTCATTGGTTGGTTTTCGCACTAATAGGCTGTTGGTTTTTTATACTTTATTTCTTCATCAAATTGTATGATTATCCAATCACTCAAATGGGCGCATTAAGCGGCTACATCATTAATTGGATGATGAGCATGTTGTTCATTACGCTTTACACGCGCTCGGCAAACAAAACCTTGTTTTCAAAAACAAACAACTGGCTAAAGTTTATTGGAAACCTTGCCATAAGTGTTTTTTGCTTTCTGAAATTTGATGATTGGTTCTTGTTTTCTGTCATCATTACAAATACAATTTTGGACATCGCATATCTTGTTATTCAATACAGTACATTAAATACCTCCAATACAAAAACTATATGAAAATAAGCTACAAGCAATGGGTGGACAACTTAATACCCCTAAAGGAACTACTGAACCCTGAAGAATTGAGAAGGCACAGGCTATTTATCAATGTCGTAGTATTTACTTTTTTTTATGCCGCATGTTATCAACCTACGAATTACATTTTCGACTACACCCCAGCCATCACAAGTGTTTACAGCACGCTATTGGGCTTAATGCTTGCGTTATTTCTTCTTAAAAAAGGAATAGGTTTCAAAATAGCACTACATCTGTATTTGGGGTTAATAGCGTTCAATTGTATCTACCTCATATATAACACTGGGGGCATAATCAATTCGCCTTATGCACCTCAATGGGTTGCTGTACCATTTATTCTGGCCCTGCTTGTTGGAACTAGAAAAATAGCTGTGTTTTATTTGATAATTGCAGTCGCTGCTTTGGCCTATTTCGGCATTAGTCAAATTATGGGACATGTCTTTCCATTGATTATGAATCCAGAATATATTTTGGTTTTCCAGGTGATAGCTCAGATAGGTTTTTTAATTACTATCTATATCATACAACTCGCTTTTGAAAATACCAAAAGAAGAGCTTACGATGAACTGTATAAAATGCAAGGCACGTTAATTCAGCAAGAAAAAATGGCATCACTTGGAACATTGACTGCGGGCATCGCACACGAGATAAAAAATCCGCTCAACTTCGTAAACAATTTTTCAGAACTCTCCGCTTCGTTGCTTGATGACATTAAAGTATCGGACCCAACAAGCCAAGAGGCCATCACCATGTTAAGAGCGAATCTTGAAAAAATAACACATCATGGAAAACGTGCTGATGACATTGTAAAAAGTATGTTACAGCATTCAAGAAGTTCCAGTGGCGAAAAAGAAAAAATAGACATCAATAAGATGTGTGCAGAATTTGTAAATCTGGCCATGCACGGTATGAAAGCTACAACCGCGAACTTCAATGGAATAATTAATACACAGTTCGATGCGCATTTACCGGAAATAATGGGTATCAAACAGGATTTGAATCGTGTGTTGTTAAATCTCATCAACAATGCTTTGTATGCCATTAAAGACAATTCCAATGGTGAAGTACTGATTACAACATCCTCTCAAAATCATGTTGTAAACATTAGCATATTGGACAATGGAGTTGGCATTAAGAAAGAAATATTACCCAAACTTTTCGAGCCATTTTTTACCACCAAACCTTCGGGAGAAGGCACTGGACTTGGACTTTCTATCAGTTATGACATCGTGCGTCTTCATGGTGGCGATATTGTGGTGGATAGCGAAGAAGGCAAATTCAGTCAGTTCACCATATCGCTTCCACTCAATGGGCTGCTTAAATAACAAAACTAAAAACTAAAACAATGGAACAAGCCACCTTTGCACAATTGCTAAATCCAGCGACAACTATCACACACAAAATACTTTTTGTGGACGATGAACCTGATTTAGAAATGCTCATGCGTCAGCGTTTTAAAAAGGACGTTGCTGAGGGCCGTTTTACATTATCATTTGCTCTCAATGGCAACGATGCACTGAAATTACTAATTCAAGAAAAAGACATTTGCATGTTGGTGACCGACATCAACATGCCAGGTATGGATGGCCTAACACTGCTTGGCAAAGTGAATGAATTGAATAGACCTATGAAATCAGTAGTCGTATCTGCCTATGGCGATTTGAAGAATATACGTTCAGCAATGAATGCTGGGGCATTTGACTTTGTCACCAAACCCATTGACATGGCAGATTTGGCAACTACTTTGACCAAAACAATACGCGAAGTGGATTTCATTTTTGAAAACCAGCGAAACATTATTGCACTTGATATTGAACGAGCCGAAAAACAAAAAGCACAAGAAAAAAACTTGGAAAATGCCGAAGCAATAGCACGGCTGATAAGCGAACAAAATATTGAACTGGAAAGAAAAGTAAAAGAAAGGACACTGGAGTTGTTAGCAGAAAAGGAAACGACAGAAAAATTATTGCTCAATATTTTGCCCAAATCAATCGCTGACGAATTGCGTACTTATGGCAAAGTGAAGCCATGCGTTCACGATGCTGTTTCTATCATTTTTCTGGATATTGTGGAGTTCACCAAATTGGCTGAATCCATGTCGTCAGAAAATTTAATTGAAGAATTGGACTTTTATTACAAAGCTTTTGATACCATTTTTGAAAAGCATAAAATCGAAAAAATAAAAACAATTGGAGATGCGTATTTGGCTGTGTGTGGACTACCCACACCTAATGAATTACATGCTGAAAATGCACTTTTGGCTTGTTCAGAAATATTGGAATTTGTAAATATGCAAGCCTGTGAACGCTCCATAGCTGCAAAGCCATATTTTAATATTCGTGTGGGCATTCATTGCGGAACTGTTGTCGCTGGTGTAGTTGGCAACACGAAATTTTCTTTTGATATATGGGGCGATACAGTAAATGTTGCTGCTCGAATGGAAAGTTGTGGGGAAAGTGGCAAAATAAATATCTCAGACAATCTTTATCAACTTGTAAAGGATTTGCCTCAATTGAAATTCATTGCAAGAGGCAATGTTGATGTGAAAAACAAAGGCGCAATGGAAATGTATTTTGTGGAAATGTAATTACAACGTGTTGTACAGCAGTGCCAGTTTCTATAGGCACATCGGTGTTAAGCATTCAAATACTACAAAAAAGTCGCTCAAATACTTGAACGACTTTAAGTGAAAAACTAAAGCTTCGAAGCCTTCTATCGAACAATCAATTTCTTGATTATCGATTCATTTTTCAGTTTAAGATTTACAAAATATGCACCTGCCGGCAATGGGTTTTCAAATTGAATGACCGCTCTATTATCGTCCTCTTTTTCTATCAATTTCGAAAACATCAACTGACCCGCAACGTCATAAATGTCGATTGGAATAAATACTTCAGAGGCATTGATGACATTCAGATACAACGTGTGCCCATCAAATGGATTGGGATAAAAAGCCACAGCTATTTCATTTGATACTTCCATTATGTCTTCCTCATTGGCTTCATCACCAAAATATTGAACTGATGATGTGCTGACCATACTTATGCACTGCGATATGCCAAAGGCACCCGCTGATCCGTCAGCATAAACAGGCTTTATTCTTACATCATAAGCATTGCCCATAAGAATACCCGGTACTGTATTGAGTACCACCACCGATGTGGATGTATAGTGTGCAATAGTTGATTGTATTCCATTCTGATTAGTAAACTCCCATTTGAAATTGGTAACACCACAAATGGTAGGTTGCGCTCGAAGCATTCTATAAGGTTGCAGCGCTCCTGCATTGGTGCAGTTCTCCGATGGTCTCATGCTAAGCAGTGGATTGGCCTGCAGATAAATGACACAGGGATTCGCAGAAGAAATAAATACTTGTTCCCCTATTCCCATTCCATTAGTTATTACATAAACCGCAAAAACATTTACCGAATAGCTGTCATTTGGAACAATTCCGATAGCGTCTGAAATCAATATGCGACCCGCACCCGAAGCAGAGGAATATGGAATTCCGGTTGTCGAGGAAGTGAACACAAATTTGTAAAATGGTGTCCCAATCCAACTGGCTTTAAATCTTGAACATGGCACAAAAGAAGCGTTTTGGTCGCTGCCACATTTGCTATCTGGCAAGGCTTGCAAGCAGATAGTAAATTCTCCTTCGCCCTGCAAGCTATTAAAATTTCGAACCGCTATGTAATACGTATTCCCTATCTGCAAATGGCCATAATTGAGCACTTCTTGGCTCAGCCCATTTAGCAAGTTTTCTGCATCCAACATGCTGCCCGCAGCATTTTGTAGTTCAATGCTAATATTGTTATAGACAGAATTTATTTTGATAGAAACACCTGGTTCTGTTGCTACAAATGAGTACCATATATCCTCGCCTGTTGCGGCCACACTCTGCGCTCCAATTGAAACAGTTGCAGCGCTTAATGATGCAGTGACATTTACAGCACAAATTCCAAGTGCGTTTAATGACAATGGTATTGCGCCTGTTTTCTCATCATTGGCAATAAAGTAACATGACCCATCATCACAACCGGCATTCGCATCGAAGTTGATGGCGTCAGAATCTGTGCAGCCAGAATAAACACAAGCATCATCCTCAATAGTAGCCAACGGATTGTAATTGCATGCAGCAACATCCATGCAGCCTATGCCTCCTGTAGTAAAGGTAATTTCTGATGGGCCTCCAGGCATAAGAGTAGCCTCAAAACTCCAGTCCCAAGCACTGTTAGAAAAAATCAATGTTGACCCATTCCAATTGACGTTGGCAAAGCCTTCGGTGGATAACGTGTATTGAGTAAATGGCTCGAAAGAAAGCGTGTTTATTACAGGATCAACACCTTGCATATTGACTGCGAATTCTTGAAAATAATTGCTGAATTCATTCTCAATGGTAAATTCCCATATATCCAAAAAAATAGGTGGTAAAAAATAAATATGGAACTCAGTTATTTCCGGAGGCAAACAATTATACGTGATGGTTTGGGTGGCAGTGGTTGCATTTCCGCAAAGGTCAATTATGGTATGAATAATCACTGTGCTGATAAGTACATCATTGTCATAAATACTAACTTGGGCAACATCATAAGTGAGATTGGTAGTACAGTTGTCAACATAAAGCAATGGTGGCCCTATAT
Organism: Flavobacteriales bacterium; assembly: GCA_043718125.1. Lineage (GTDB taxonomy): Bacteria > Bacteroidota > Bacteroidia > Flavobacteriales_D > Sanyastnellaceae > JANNVZ01. Next base: position 797 of record JAYSWI010000597.1, on the reverse strand, counting down.
ATTCTGCACCACAAGCCAAAGTAACATCTTGGAGCTGGGTTAGAAAAACCGGGTCTTCAGTATCATAAGCAGCAATAATCCTTGTTTGCACTTCTGTTGCTCCACAGCCATCAGTGGCCGTTACCACAATAGTGTAGTAGCCGTTGCAATCAACAAGGTTTTCGGTCACGGTATATGTAATGGCAACCGCTCCGCACGGGCTAGTAGCCGTTACATATGGAGGCGTAAGAGAGTTGCCGCATTGGATGGATGTGGGTGTTGAATCGAAAAGTATAATTTGGCAATCAACATGGATACCGATCAAAATACTGCACAATGCTAGAAGTGTCTTTAGAATAGCCTGTATTTGTTTCATTTCGTTTGAGTTGTTTTTTATTCGAAACAAATTACTTTCATCAATTTCCAAATAGATATAGTCAAATTTGATGATGCCGCATAACAAAACAAATATGACATCAGGAAAACGCTCCAAAGCATTTTGGAATTGTGCTAGGTGCATGTTGTACTGATCAGCCACTCTATAAGTATTTACCCATGCACTTGCGAGATAATTACTTTCCATGTCCAAAATAATTTTAATGATTGTCCACAATTGTCCCCAAGAGTTTGGCGAAAGCAGAAATTTCGCAGCAAAGTATTTTGAAGAAGGCGTTTGAGGTGAAATGAATTACAATGGCTGCAGCGCAGCCAAATATTTATAGCAAATGAAAATCACAAACCCAATTAGCTCCAGAAAAGCGAAATAAAAATGAAACAACAATGTATAAATCACAACTGCGGGCTTCAATTTCTAATTG
>JAYSWI010000596.1:0-3150 GCA_043718125.1 Flavobacteriales bacterium | reverse complement strand
TGTAACAACAGCACAACAGCGACTAGGACATTTGGAACGAGCGACTCTACCGTTCCAAGTTTTATTGGTCTGCCTGAAAGTGCTAATGTGTCGTGTGGCACTCTTCCTTTCGCTAATAATTTCTTTGTGACCGCAATCGATAATTGCAACTCTGAATTAGAAATTAGCTCAACTCATTCCGATGAAAATGTTGGATGCAACATTCAACGCACCATCACTTGGACGGTGACGGATGCTTGTGGAAATTCTACAACCGATTTAAGAATATTTACTAGCTCCGACTTTGAGTCTCCAATCATGTTTGGTGTGCCGGAAAATATAACCGTGCAATGCGGTGAAGCGGTTCCAAGTGCTGTTGTAAACGCTATAGACAACTGCGATGCAGAACCAATTGTAAGTCTGAGTGCAACAACAATTACAAATGACTGTGGCTATTCGCTGGTGAGGACATGGACAGCAATTGACGCATGTGGTAATGAAGTTTCTCAAAGTCAAACAACCACATTTGTTGACACCATTGCGCCAATTCTAAGTAATGTTCCGGCTAACGCGACTGTTGATTGTGGGATGTTGCCGGATGAAAATAATTTCGATGTTACTGCCTCGGATAATTGTGATACTCAATTGGAAATAACATTCAACATCATTGATGAGGGAGTTGGTTGCAGCCTCATGCGCACTATCACTTGGACAGTGGTTGATGATTGTGGAAACAGTGCATCTGCGATGGCAATTTTCCAATCAAGTGACAATGAAGCCCCGATTATTTCCGGTATTCCAATGGATATTACATCAACATGCGAAGAGATTTTGGATGCTCCACAATTGTCAGCAACAGATAATTGCTCGAACGATGTTGTTGTTTCATTTTCTGAAACCATCACGGCAAATTGCCCTATCATAATCACAAGAATCTGGACAGCGACAGACGAATGCAGCAATACTTCGGAAGCAACGCAATCCATTGCTGTGATAGATGTTATCGCTCCTATACTTTACAATGTGCCGCAAGACATTACTATTAGTTGCAGCGATGAATTGCCTGTGTATAATGTTACTGCCACTGACAATTGTATGTTCGATGTGGTGATTGATTTCGAAGAAAATATTGAAGACTTGGACTGCGGATCGATACTTACAAGAACATGGACAGCAATGGATATTTGCGGCAATGTTGCAACTGCCGAACAAGTTATTTATATACTCGATGAGACCGCACCAATTTTCGGATTTATTCCAAATGACACCATAGTACACTGTGGAAATATGCCGCCAGCAATGGAGTTACAAGCCACAGACAATTGTGACAACAACGTACAAATGTCATACAGCGAATCAGTGATGAGTGCAGGATGCCCCTATCAAATAAAGCGTATTTGGATGGCCGAAGACAATTGCGGAAACGCTTCGTTCGCGGCACAAATTATTACTGTTATCGATGAAGAAGCTCCTCAATTCATCAATGTTTCTGACAACATTGAAGTTGAATGTAACTTATTAGATGCCTATTCAATTGTTGTTATTGATAATTGTAGTGATGAGGTTGAAGTGGTTATTTTGGAAGAGACTTTTGTTTCAGATGAATGCTTAGGTGCAGTGATAAGAACTTATGAAGCCACTGACTTATGCGGCAATGTAGCCATCTTCGAACAATACATCAATATGGTGGACAACGTGGCTCCATTGCTTTTCAATATTCCTTCGGAAATAAATGTGGAATGCGGAAGCGCAATACCTGTTGCACCTCAAAATGTGTATTCAACTGACAATTGCTCTGTGGATATAGAAGTTTTATTTACAGAGACAATTGTTGAAGGAGACGTCTGCAATTACGCAATACTGCGCACTTGGAAAGCAATTGACGCATGTGGAAATGAAACGACCTCCACTCAGTTAATTCACATCATTCCGTTGAATTTGCAAGATGTGCTTTTCAATGTGTTTCCAAATCCTGCATCAGGAAGTAATGTACATATTGAGTTCAGTGTTCCGGCAGACAGCGATGTAAGCGGAAGAATTTATGATGCTAGCGGAAAACTAATCAATGTATTGTTTTTCGGAGTGATGAAAGAAGGAATATATATTGATTGGAGTAGCCAACTTGCTCAACTGTATCCAGGTGTTTACACCATTCGTTTTGTAGTGAATGGCGAACCTTATCAAAAACAATTGGTGATAGCATCCAAGTAATTTCAATTCTAGAATATTTAAAAAGCCACTTCCGCAAAGAGGTGGCTTTTTACTTTGATAGAAGCCGCAAATGTCCTTTTCGTAAAAAGGATGTTTTATTGGCTCATTTGAATTCTATTGGAATATGCACACTAGAAATACCCTGCATAACACATCCCTGCAATGCATCTAATCATACTTCGGTTTCTTGTCCTTCTTTTCTGCACGTTTCTCTTTCACTGTTTTCACCGAAGTTTTTTTCACTTCTTTTTTAGCGTCTTTTGATTTGCCCATGATTGTTGGATATTAAATTTTACGACACAAATAAAAAATAAATTTCTTTAAAAATAAAATCTCTTTTTAATTCTTTGCTGACATCATGTTATTGAATCATTATACTCAGCAATCTAAATTGCGCCCACAAAATTTAATAGAAATAAAAGAATGAAAGCATTAGTTGAAGCATTTCCAAATCATTTGCGCGAAGCACTACAAATAGGTCGTGACGCTCAATTGCACAAGGTGGACAAAAAAATAAACAACATCGTAATTTCTGGCCTTGGAGGATCGGGTATTGGTGGAAAAATAGTGTCGCAAATTATTGCCGATAAAGCATCGCTACCAATCATCTGCACCAGCGATTATGTGTTGCCTGCATTTGTGAACGAAAACACTTTGGTGATCATCAGCAGCTATAGCGGTGACACAGAAGAAACAGTAGCAGCTTTGAACGAGGCTATTGCCAAAGGTGCGGAGATAACATGCGTGACAAGTGGCGGAAAAATTGGTGCTTTAGCAAAAGAGCATCATTGGAATTGTATCATGATTCCCGCAGGCAATCCTCCCCGGAGTATGTTTGGTTATAGCTCGGTTCAATTATTTTTTATGCTTCAGAATTATGGAATTGTTGATAGCAGTTTTGAGCAAGAAATAGAGGCGAGTATTTCCCTCATAGAAGATGATATAGCCAACATACGATCA
>JAYSWI010000595.1:0-3154 GCA_043718125.1 Flavobacteriales bacterium | reverse complement strand
AATCCCCACATTATTGACACCAAATTTGGAACATTCCGCAAGGCTAATGTTGAACCGAACACAATACAATTGGTCCTTCGCGAGCTTCTGGTTCAACTTCATTTGCATATACGTTCTTGATTTTTTTGGGTCTTTGGAGTAGGCCCTAAAACCTGCGTATGCCTTGCCGTCATTCACTGGTTCTTGCTGTCCATAATCGTTGGTTGGCACGCCCGCTTTGGTGCTTTTCGAATCCACATGAAAAAGATCGGCAGACAACTTATTTGGCCCAACCCATTGTGGAAAATAGGTAGTAAGTTGACCGGTCGCTTTAAGTCCTTTCACCTCATCTGTTTCGAAACTTCCGTTGTTTATCAAATTGTCTTCGTTCGAATTTGATTCTTCCACTTTTGGTTTTGCTTCCTTCTCCTTCACCGGTTTCGAAGCAGGTTTTTTGGTCTGTGCAAATGCTGCTGTTGAAAGCAAAATGCTTATGGTAATTATGACATTTCTTAAATTCATAGTTGTTGGTAATTATGTTCTTTTATGGTTGATATAAAGCACTGAAGTTTTTCTTTTTCTATGTCGGGATAAACACCATGGCCCAGATTGGCAATGTAGCGTTGTGGTCCAAAAGCATCTAGCATTTTTTTTGTTTCTTTCTTTATAAAATCGAAGTCACCGTAGAGTATTGCGGGATCCAAATTGCCTTGTAAAGTTTTTTCATTGCCAATCGTTTTTCTGCAATACGCTGGATCAAGATGCCAGTCCAAACCAATTGTAGCACATGGCAACAGACCAATTTCTTCCAAAGAAAAAAAAGCTCCTTTGGCAAAAACAGTAATGGGTACATCAGTAATGCTTTCGCATATTTTGCGTATGTATTGCAATGCATAAGTGTTGTAAAATGGTTTGTTCAAAATTGCGGCCCAGCTATCAAAGAGCTGGAGCATATCGCAACCTTCTGCTATTTGTTGTTTCAAATATAAAATTGTTGCATCGGTGATTGCCGTTAGCAACCGATGTGCCAACTGTGGATTTGTCATCAACATGGCACGTGCACGTGAGAAAGTTTTTGAACCATGACCCTCGATCATGTAAGCGAAAATAGTCCACGGTGCTCCGGCAAATCCAATGAGCGGAACACTATCTCCAAGTTCACTTTTTATGTTTCGAATTGTCTTAAAAACATATTGCAATTCTTCAATGATGTTTTCTATTGAGAGTTTTTCAAAGTCACTTTGGGTAGAAATCGTATTCGGAAAATTTGGCCCAATGCCTTCATCCATATTGTATGTGAGGCCCATTGCTTCTGGTATCACCAGTATGTCCGAGAAAAGAATTGCAGCATCAACACCAAAAATATTTACGGGCTGAATGCTTACTTCTGCAGCGAGTTCCGAATTTTTAAGCAGCGCTTTGAAACTGCCTGCCTGTGCGCGAACCGCACGATATTCAGGCAACACACGACCTGCTTGCCGCATCACCCAAACGGGAGTGCGCTCTGTCATTTCGCCCCGTGCAGCTCTTAGTATCAGATCATTTTTGAATTTCATAAGGGCGGCAAATGTATAACCTACATTGCATCTTGTGGCAAGCACAATTGTGTTTCAGCTTTGTTTTTGTTCATTGTAATTTGCGCAGCTTCACAAGAATTTTATATGCAATTACAACACTTATTTATTTATCCCATAAAGGCATTGGGCGGAATAGCATTGACAAAAACTGTGGTGCAAAAAAGAGGTCTGCAATACGACCGCAGATATATGCTGGTGGATGATGATGGAAAATTTCTTACTCAACGCCAACTTCCGAAAATGGCCTTATTAAAAGTGAAGATGGATGACAATTGTTTTAAGATTGAAGCAGTTGGAGAATTGGGAAATGGAACTATTACTTTGAAATATGCAACAGAAAGAGGAGATGTGATACACGCTCAAATTTGGAGCGATGTGGTGGATACCATTCATGTTTCTAAAGTCTATGATGATTTTTTTAGTAACATACTAAACCTTTCTTGCCGCTTGGTTTACATGCCAGATAACAGCGAGAGACCTGTCAATGCAAAGTTTGCCAAGGCTGGTGACATTACCAGCTTTACGGATGGTTATCCTATTTTGCTTGTAGGGAACCAATCATTATCTGATTTGAATTCGCGGTTGCAGAAGAGTTTGGATTGGGATAGGTTCAGGCCCAATCTGGTGGTCAAAACACAAGTTGCCTTTGTGGAGGATGCTTGGACGGGTTTCGCTATTGGTGATGCAAAATTTGAGGTAGTGAAACCTTGCAGCAGATGTGTGGTGACGACTATAGATCAGCACACTTCTATTGCTTCGAAGGAGCCATTAAAAACCTTGGCTACCTACAGGATGCAGGGCAATCATGTGAACTTTGGTCAGAATGTAATTCCAAGAAATAATGGTGGTTTGATAAGGGTTGGCGATGAGGTGGTTTTGATCTAAAATTGAAATAATACCATTGGCAATTATGAATTAGTCCGATTCAATTGATGCTTCACTTGTGTTCTCTCCAGTGGAGAGAAAATGGTTGGCCTAATTCATAAATACAAATGAAAGAAATGCCTGTGCTATTTTCTATCACAAATTGGAAATATGGCTGTGTCATCCTTTTTTTCTTAAACAAAAAAAAGCCCGCAAATCGCGGGCTTCATTAATGTTTTTATAGCATTACTAATGTTTGATTTCAAACTTTTGGTTGTAGCTGGTATCGCCTATGAGTACTTGAACAAAATATAATCCAGATGCATAAGATGAAGTATCAAGAATAAATCTTTCAACAGCAGTTTTTCTTTCCGTCATTATTGTTCTACCACTGGCATCCATTATTTGTAATTGTTTAATTGAATGGTCGTTATTCAAAAAATCAATTTGAATTTGGTCTTGTGCAGGATTAGGATAAAGCACCATTTTACTTCCGTTACTTTCTTGCTCAATATTCACAATACAAACACCACAACTCGCCCAACAAACTGGAATTAAATCTTCGTCACCTGTTACGATTATTCTTCTATTGGTAAAGTCACCCACAGTGAAGGTGCAAAGGCTGCCGGGGATCAATGTTTCCTGCCCAGCCCAAGCGTCATAAGCAAATTTATAATCGAAAGTATCGGCTGCCAATGCAATTGTAAGCTCCCAAATATCGTCCGCATCTGCAT
>JAYSWI010000594.1:0-3161 GCA_043718125.1 Flavobacteriales bacterium | reverse complement strand
CCAGATCATTTTTACGCTGTGTTGGGGCGCCATAACAGCCATGAGGACCTTCACCACCTCTAAGGTTTGATTTTTGTTCGTTGTTTAACTGTTTGTCGTTAAACATCTCTAAAAGAGCATCTTTACTTTTTAGCATGTGATTTGAAATTATAAAATTAATAAAAAAATTACTTGCAGGTTTATAATAGTCTTTAGCGAATTCAGAACTTATTTGTCGCTATAACTTTCAAATGAAACTCCCCAATATTGAGCATAAATTTCTATTGGTTCAAGCCCTATTGCACATCTTCTGTTGTTAACTTCCAATACATTTTCGATAGGATAGAAATATAAATTCTCATTCGTTTCATTCATACCTAATTGTGAGCCATACATTTGTTTCCTACCTTGTTGTATAGCAATTCTGTCTTCCAATAGTGCATAATCGGCTGCATTTGCGTTGCCTTTGCTAACGGCATCTTTTAAAATTAGTAAATACCGAACTTGATCCGTTAACCCAGCGTGCTGTATTGTTAACCATAATGCTGTATTGCCTTTCACACCCACAACTTCTATTCCAAGCCAACCATCAACAGCAATTATACTATCAACAAAATGAAAATTGGCTGAATCCAATATGTGAATGACATCCCAATGCTTGGCAACTTGAATTGACTTGACACCAAATTGCTTCTCTAAACTATCTTGTTTGACTCTAACAGACTGATCAGATTCATATATCTCCTCTAACTTTAATGCTAATGGAATATTCATTTTTGACATACGTAACGCTGCATTTACCGCTGCTTTTTCAACAATTTTTGTCCATAAAGGTGAGGCATATAACACCTTAAACTCTTCGCACGATGTAAGCCAATCAGCTTCATAAAAATCGCAATGATTAACAACCGAGGTTAGGTAATGGATTGCGCTATCTAGTATTCCAATTTTGGTGAAGCAATATGCGACATAGTATCCCATGTCATTTTTTTCTTTACATGCTTGTGCACTTCGAAATGCAAGGGAGTATTGTTCAACGGCCTTCTGATAATTGCCACTATCCATTTCAATCGCACCTTGATGGTATGCCCAATAATAGTCGCAAACATTTCTCTGACCCATGAGTGTTATGCCTGACATGAAAATTAATAATACTAAGCTAGATTTTTTCATTTATGAATTGGGAATTTTGACTAAATCTCTTTTTGTTTGCAGTGCGAAAGTGAAAAACCTCATTCAAATATCCACCATTTCCATTCCCGTATTTTACGGGTTTAGCTTCCGTAAAAACCCGTAACTTACGGAAGGATGTTGTAATCACTTGATTCAAATATATTTGTGAACCCGTAAAATACGGGAAAAAAAATGAATATGAGCACACCCATAGACGCACTCCATGGCCAAAAACTAACATGGCTGAGAATAAAAAATGGAAACTCCACCCAAGATGCGCTTGCAAAAGCACTTGGAATAAGCCAACAAGACTACAGCGATTATGAACATGGTAAAAGACCATTTAGAGAGGAGTTTGTGAACAAAGTATGCAAGCATTACAAAATGGAGGTGCTTGATTTTTATACTGCAAATAATGGAATGGTTCTCGGCAATCAAGCAACTTATGCAAGCCAAAATATCAGCAACAATGATTTGAAATTGATAGAGGCTTTAAAGGAAACTTTTCAAATAGCATTGAAGGCAAAGGATGAAATGATAGCCTTGCAGAAGGAGGTGATAGCGGAATTGCGCAAGCCCAAACGGGTGTGATGGGCAAATCAATATGGCCCTTTTCAGTTTTTTAATCCACTAAATTCGCCTCGTGGATAAAAAGGATCATATCAAATATTGGAAGTCCACTGCGGACAAAGATTGGAAGGTCGTACAGTCCCTTTATTCTGACAAACAATATGTGCATTGTGCATTCTTTGCGCATCTAGTATTGGAAAAATTGCTAAAGGCACATTGGGTAAAAGACAATACAACTGATATTCCGCCAAGAACGCATAATCTGTTGCAATTGTATCATGCTACCAAACTCAACTTACTATCCGATGACATTTCATTCTTGCGAAAGATGAATGAATTTCAGTTGGAGGGCAGGTATCCTGATTATCAAATGAAGATTTACAAATCAATGAATAAAGGAACTACACTTTTACTTGTATCACAAATTGAAACACTTAGAAAATGCCTACTAAAAAAGCTGTAATAGACACTGTGCGTCAATTTGCAAAAGAAGTAAATACTAAAAAAGTGACATTGCGCAAGGCATATTTGTTTGGGTCTTATGCAAATGGAACTAACTCGAATGCAAGTGATATCGATGTGGCTCTTGTGGCAGATGAATTTACAGGATTCGGATACCATGATGTTGACCTGTTTGTAGATATTGCCATAAAGTTCAATTATATAAATATACAAACCGTCACATTCTCCAGCGACTATTTCCGCCAAGGTGATCCATTCATAGATGAGATAAAAAAAACTGGTGTTGAGGTTTTGTTTTGATTAAACATATTGATATTTAGGACCTACTGAAAAAGTAAAACCTAAATTGGCCTGAGTAGTTGATAGCTCCGCAATTTATTTTCTCAACCGCAGAGGCGCAGAGGCCGCTGAGGTTACGCAGAGTTGATTGCAAGTTGTATTAGTTTATGGTGTTTGAAATTGAAATATTTTCAAACTATTTGAACAAGAAAAGTGCAAAGGTTTTCATAAGATAGTGTCGAATTCCATCCACTTGCGTTGATATAACTGCTGTCAAATCATAATGAGCAAACGGATTTTAGTTTTTCAGTAGGCCCTATTTAATCGCTGGAAAATTGAACCGTAAGCCCCAAGAATAAGCTAACAAGATTGCAGCGCCTATCTGCATGACAAACGGCCTTTTAAAGAAGCGTTTGTAACCAAAGTTTGCAAGCATTACAAAATGGATGTAATTGATTTCTATACGCCACGCAATGGTGTTATGATGGGCAATAACAATGCGCATGCTTGCAATAATTTTTCACAAAATGATTTGAAATTGATAGAAACTTTGATGAAAGGTTTCTTCAATCAACGATTTCCACACTGACACTTTCAACCTGCCCAGTTATGGGTGCTGCAAGTTTTGTGACTCGAACCCATATTTTTTCAGCCTGAGTAAATTCGTTTTTTAATGAAGTATGAATGCGACCACAAAC
>JAYSWI010000593.1:0-3179 GCA_043718125.1 Flavobacteriales bacterium | reverse complement strand
ACTCGCAAGATTTGAAACCAATTGACCAAATATTGGCTCCAGAAAACATTAACTCCACCACAGGATTCAGATTGGATGAGGACACAAAAGGTTCTGACAGCTATCACGCATCCAACACACTCACTGCTGTTTATGGCATGTTGGATTTGCCCTATAAACAATGGAATATTAATGCAGGAGTGCGTATGGAAAAAGGCAGTCAAGAACTCAATAGCTATAGCCTAACCGGTAAACCATTGGATGTCATTTTGGACACAGTGGCAATTCTACCATCCATTAATGTATCCTATAATTTCAGTGATAAAATGCTTGTAAGAGCTGCTTATGGAAAAACGCTCAACAGACCCGAATTCAGAGAAATTGCGCCATACTCCTTTTACGACTTTGAGCAAAATTTTATTATCAACGGCAATCCAAATGTGAAAATAGCGGAGATAAAAAATTATGATATTCGTTGGGAGATGTATCCACGCCCTTCTGAAGTAATTAGTGTTTCATTTTTCTATAAGGAATTTAAAAATCCTATTGAGATGTACTTCGCACCTGGTGTAGGAAGTGGTGGCACAAGAAGTTTCACACCCGGCAATGCACTATTTGCAACCAGCTATGGTCTTGAGTTGGACTTAAGAAAATCGTTGCGCGATATCTTGTCAATCAATTGGTTCAACAACTTCTCTGTGGTCGCCAATGCATCTTGGATAAAAAGTAATATCGCACTCGCTGCTTCCACTTTAGAAACCGGACTTGATTCGAAACGTGCGATGATGGGCCAATCGCCCTATATCATCAATGGAGGATTGTATTATCAAAACGATTCGATTGGGCTACAAATAAGTGCGCTATACAATGTGATTGGACCGCGCATAGCCATTGTTGGAATACCCGGCAATCCGGAAGTGTATGAAATGCAACGATACTTGATTGATATTTCCATTTCAAAATCAATAGGTGAAAACTTTAGTGTAAAAGCAGGGGTGCAAGATTTGCTCAATCAAGACACCGTGTTTTTGCAGGATGCCAATGAAGATGGAATACTGAATAAAGCCAATGACCAACGCCTTCGGTTCTTCAACAAGGGAACATATTTCTCCTTTGCATTGCAATACAAATTCAGAAAAAAATAACTAACGATTTTTACTTGCAACCAAATTCTAGAAAGCAATTGAAGCAGCGCAATTGTTTGTAAAAGGACTGAAGAGGATGGAACAGCAGAGAACGAATAAAGAAATTTCAGTTACCGATCTTGCGCAATTCATGCGTGCAATATCCCACCCAACAAGAGTGCAAATAATATTGGCCATAGCCAAATGCAACAACAAAGTGCTGGGCGAAATTGTCATTGTAAATGATGTGGCTCCAACTACAGTTATTCAGCACTTGCGCGATTTGAAAAAAGCCGGAATAGTGCAAGGAAAAATATTTGGCACCAATTCGAACTACAGTTTGAATCTAACGGCACTGGAAAAATTCAAGATCTTGTTTAAGGACTTCATAGCGGAGGTAGGTGCATAATTCTTGTATTTCGAAATTCTCACTTTACGATTTGTTTACATTTAGGTAAGCCTCTATCCAGTTTGAGCAGCAAGACTTAAACATTGCATAAAATGCATCTTCACTTTAGGTAAAACAGCAGTTGAAAATTTGCATCAAGAAATAAATAATTTCTAATTACCAAAATGAAAAAAATTCTATACCTCATCGCACTTACAATTCTTAGTGCAACCACCACAGCTCAAATTGTAGTTACTGGCGACATCACCACCAATACGGCATGGAGCAACGACAACATTTACATCCTCAATGGATGGGTATATGTTAAGGCAGGAGCAACGCTCACTATCGAACCAGGCACTATTATCAAAGGAGATTTCATTGCAAAAGGTGCCCTCATAATTGAGCGCGATGCAGACATCATTGCAAACGGCACGGCAGAAGAACCTATCGTGTTTACCTCGCAAAAAGCAGTTGGACAACGTAACTATGGCGACTGGGGTGGCCTTATCATTTGTGGCAAAGCAAGTGTGAATGCGCCAGCTAATGCAGGCAATGGCACAGCAGCAGGCGAGGCAATTATTGAAGGTGGAGTGGGTTCTATCTATGGTGGTGGTGCATCGCCAGATGATGACGACAACTCTGGCATCATTAGATACGTGCGTATTGAGTTTAGCGGAATTCCTTTTCAACCCAACAGCGAAATAAACGGCCTCACTTTGGGTGGAGTTGGACGTGGCACTACAATAGAAAATGTGCAAATATCCTATAGCGGAGATGATGCTTTTGAGTGGTTTGGCGGTACTGTTAATTGTAAAAATTTAATCGCTTACCGCAACTGGGACGATGATTTCGATACTGACTTTGGCTACACCGGACACCTTCAATTTGGAATGTCGATGCGCGACCCTTCTATTGCAGACCAATCAGGTTCAAACGGATTTGAATCAGACAATGATGCCACCGGAACATCAAACACACCAATTACACATCCTAAATTTTCGAACTTTACTATGATTGGGCCGCTGGTAAACTCCGCCACACCCAACACCAATTACAAACGCGCATTGCACCTTCGTAGAAACACCAGAACAAGCGTTTTCAACTCTGTATTTGTGGGTTATCCAACAGGACTTTTGATTGATGGTAGCAGCACACAAGCCAATGCAACAAATGGCGATCTTCGTTTTGAAAATTGCGTACTCAGCTTTATGAATGATTCGCTCGCGACAACCACAAGTGCCAACCCAAACAATATCACCGGCTCTTTCAACATCACTGATTGGTTTGCTTCAATAGCAAACAACAATACGCTCATTGATTCTCACACATCACTAATGCTTGGCAGCACCGCAGTGGACAGCCCAAGATTTGTATTACAAGACGGATCTCCGCTCTACTCAGGAGCCAGTTTTGATGATGAATACTTGAACAATCCATATTTCAATCCAGTGTCCTATCGTGGTGCTTTTGGAAATGACAACTGGGCCGCTTGCTGGACAGAATGGGATCCTCAAAACGCACCTTACAACGGTGCCCTCAACAATGCAATCACAGCCACAATCAACACCAATGGAAATGACATTGTTTGCCTTGGGGCTATGGTTCAGCTTGAGTTGACTACCACCGCCACAAATGCCAACATCAATTGGAGCAATGGAGAAACAAGCGAGATGGTGAATGTGGAA
>JAYSWI010000592.1:0-3182 GCA_043718125.1 Flavobacteriales bacterium | reverse complement strand
TACCCCCGCACTTGCGGGATAATTACATTCTAAGTCCATCCCGCACTTGCGGGAGGACTATTTTGAACTAAGAATTGGTATAAGTCTTAAGTCTCATTTCTATTTGGGCCACGAGCTGAAGCACGTGGTTAGATCATTGGCTTTTTGTTGTTAGTCGGGCTGAAGCCCGAAGGGTTAGCAATTGCAGTTTACAATCAAACCAATGCATTAGGCCAAAAAAACTATTTTTGTCTCGGCAGAGAAAATGAAAAATCAACCAAAAATCAAATAGAAGACGGTCAACCTATTTCAGGCGGGTACAAATTGTATTATGTATGATGTCTTATGTGCGATGTAAAATGCGCTTTGAAATATGTGAATTTTCAATAACAAAATTGACTAGTTGATGAAACCAATTGACAAACCATTGAGTGAATGTTGCGAGAGAGTTCAAAATTTTTATCGCATAAGACTGACAGTTGGCGAGCCTAAAGAACCATCACTCGAAACGATATTTGAGAATATGGAAATCGCTCTTAAAGACATTTTGGATAATTGGAGCGAAGATGAAATTAGAGATATGTATGAAATAGAAAGAACCAAATACGGAGACTACACCGACATGATTATAGAACCGCAACTCTATCTTATTCGTGATTATCGCAATTCCAAAAATGCTTCAGTCTCTCAAAATTCTTAATACATAATACACTTTACATCATACAATCAAAACAATGAATCGCTTCAAAGGCCTCAAAGTATGGCAAGCATCTGTAGAACTCGCAATTGATGTTTACAATGCCACGAAGTTTTATCCGAAGGAAGAACTTTATAGTTTGACAAATCAGACAAGACGAAGTGTTGTTTCCGTTTCTTCAAATATTTCGGAAGGAGCAAACAGAAATGGGGACAAAGAATTTATAAATTTTTTAGGCATTGCAAGTAGCTCTGCGGGCGAACTTCTAACTCAACTCATCATTGCAAATAGATTGAGATTTATAGATGATACAAATGTGTCAAGAATTAAACGCGAGAATTGACCACATTCAAAAAATGAATTTCAAACTTCAAGAGTCACTTAAACAAAAACTTTCAGACTAATAACATCACGCACTGAGCATTTTTCATAATACATAATACAACGTACATAATACAATTCACGCATGAACGCATACATAATTGGTGGCTATCGCACAGCCGTTGGCAAGGCCCATCGCGGTGTTTTCAAATTTTACAGAGCAGATGATTTGGGTGCTGCTGTTATCAAAAAACTTGTTGCAGATTTTCCACAGCTCGACAAAACATGCATTGACGATGTTATAGTGGGCAACGCTACACCTGAGGCAGAGCAAGGCCTCAATGTTGGTCGCATGATTTCACTAATGGGTTTGGACACTGATAAAGTGCCGGGTATGACGGTGAATCGCTATTGCTCCAGCGGATTGGAAACTATCGCGATTGCCTCTGCAAAAATTCACGCAGGCCTTGCTGATTGCATCATTGCGGGTGGAGTGGAAACGATGTCTCCTATTCCATTTGGTGGATGGCGAATTGTTCCCAATGCGCGTGTGGCCAAAACAAATCCCGATTGGTATTGGGGAATGGGACTGACTGCCGAGGCTGTTGCGAATGACTACAAAGTTTCGCGTGAAGACCAGGATGCCTTCTCATTGTTATCACATCAGAAAGCCATTGCTGCAATTGATGCAGGAAAATTCAAGGATGAAATTGTACCGATAGATGTGACTGAAATATTTCTTGATGCGAAAGAAAAACGTCAGGAGAAAAAATATAGCGTAGCACAAGACGAAGGTCCAAGACGCGACTCCACACTTGATGCACTCGCGAAATTGAAACCCGTATTTGATGCAAAAGGAAGTGTGACAGCAGGCAACAGTTCGCAAACCTCCGATGGCGCAGCCTTCGTGATGGTAGTGAGCGAACGCATGTTGAAAGAACTCAATGTAAAACCAATCGCACAACTGAAGAGCTATCACGTTGCTGCCCTTGCACCACGCATCATGGGCGTTGGTCCCATCTACGCAGTGCCGGGCGCATTGCAACGCGCAGGCTTGAAACAAAATGATATTGATTTGTTCGAATTGAACGAAGCCTTCGCATCACAATCACTCGCAGTGATTCGCGAACTCGGTTTGAACCCCGACATTGTAAACGTGAACGGAGGAGCAATAGCACTTGGCCATCCACTTGGTTGCACAGGCGCAAAACTCTCCGTACAACTTTTTGCCGAAATGCGCAGAAGAAAACAGAAGTACGGAGTGGTGACAATGTGTGTCGGAACTGGGCAGGGCGCTGCAGGGGTTTATGAATTGTTGAATTGAAATAGCGATGAAGGAATATTCTGTTGAAGAAAATCATAAAGAAGAACTTGATAAACTTTGGGGAGATATCAAGTATAGAAACATTTCCGTTGTAGAAAGGGGATATGATTGTGTAAAAACAATAGTGCAAGAAAGTCTTCTCTTCATAGGAATCAATCCTTCCTTTGATGAGGCCAGAGATTCAAAAGTATCATTTTTCTATCCTAGTAAAAACGGCCATCCTTTCTTCAAAAAGCTACATGAAGTAGCAGACAAAACAGAACTTGAGGTAGCTCACTTGGATTTACTCTTTCACAGAGAAACAGAACAAAAACAAATAGTCAACATTCTAGGTGAGACTAACGGTCTTGAATTCATCTGGCAGCAACTTCAAGTTTCAAAAAACATTCTTGAATTGTCAAAACCAAAAATCATTGTAGTATGCAATACGAGGGCAAGACAATTTTTAGGTTTTGATAAAGACAAAAATCAAAACGTTTGGCTGGGATATGATTTTGATTTTGACGAAGATTTAGGAACTCATAAAATAATCTCCACTGATTCCCAACTCAATGGCAAACCAGTCTTCTTTTCTAGTATGCTATCAGGCCAACGCGCTTTGGATAAAGGCTCGTTAGAAAGATTGCATTGGCACATAAAATTTGTTTTGAAGAAAATGAATGAAAAGAAAAATCAATAGCAAATGATAGAATTTGCGACAACGCTACTCTCAACCCCGCAGGGGTTGAACAACAATAACCACCCCGATGCATCAGAATTGCACTGCAAAATGCGCATAACATTAAGCCCCGCAGGGGCGACATCCGCTAACGATGGGCATAGCCCATCGGAAAAGAAGGCATCGTCACTAATAAGCCCTGA
>JAYSWI010000591.1:0-3191 GCA_043718125.1 Flavobacteriales bacterium | reverse complement strand
ATCAAATTCAGGAAGTCCCAAACGGCTTGGCACAGGCATTTGTATTGGGCGAAAAATTTATTGGCACGGAGAAAGTCGCACTCATTTTAGGCGACAATATTTTTTATGGAAATGGATTTGGAAAATTGCTTCGCGACAATACTAAAATTGATGGAGGCCTTGTTTATGCTTATCATGTGAACGACCCGCACCGTTATGGCGTGGTTCAGTTCGATGAAAAAAACAATGCAATTTCTATTGAAGAAAAACCCACATTACCCAAAAGTAATTATGCAGTTCCAGGACTTTATTTCTACGACAATGAGGTGGTAAAAATTTCGAAGCAACTGCAACCAAGTCCGAGAGGTGAATACGAAATAACAGATGTCAACAGAGAATATTTGCGCAACGGAAAATTGAAAGTGCAGAAGATGGACAGAGGAACCGCCTGGCTCGACACAGGAACTTTTTCTTCCCTCATGCAGGCAGGGCAATACGTGCAAGTGATAGAAGAAAGACAAGGTTTGAAAATTGGATGTATAGAAGAAGTTGCCTGGAAAATGGGATTTATTGAAGATGAACAACTCGAAAAAATAGCGCAGCCATTGGTGAATAGTGGTTATGGGAAGTACTTGTTGGAGCAGTTGAAAGCAAGTAAGTAACAAACAACGATTATGCATTCCATCGCTCATCTTCAATCCCTTATTCTAATGAAAATTGATGGCTTCTGTCGTGTGAATGGCGAAGAAGAAATTCTCCAACCGGTCAATTACCTCATGCAAATAGGTGGCAAGCGTATGCGCCCTGTTCTTGCACTAATGGCAGCGAATCTGTTTACCGATGATCTCGATGAAGTTGTCTATCCTGCCCTTGCAATAGAAGTTTTTCACAACTTCACATTGATGCATGACGACATTATGGACAACGCCCCTTTGCGCAGAGGTCAGCAAACGGTGCATGAAAAATGGAACGTCAATACTGCAATTCTTAGTGGTGATGCCATGATGATACAAGCATATCAACTCATTTGCAAAGCGCCAGATAGTGTTTTGAAGCAAGTGCTTTCAATCTTTTCCAAAACGGCTTTAGAAGTTTGTGTTGGTCAACAACGCGACATACAATTTGAAAAGTGCGATAACGTATCCATAGCTGAATACACAGAAATGATTCGTTTAAAAACTTCAGTGTTGTTGGCAGGGGCCATGCAAGTCGGTGTCATTATAGCCCATGCCAATGAAGAGGATCAAAAGCATATGTATTCTTTTGGCGAAAACCTTGGCATTGCATTTCAGCTTTGGGATGATTATCTGGATGCTTTTGGCGATGAAGCCAAGGTGGGCAAATTGAAAGGAGGTGATATCGTATCTGATAAAAAAACCTTCCTGCTGATTAAAGCAAAAGAGTTGGCTAACGCAACGCAACTCGCCACATTGAACCGTTACATTGGACAAAAAACCAATCTTGAAGAAAAAGTGAACGCAGTGCTGGAAGTCTTTCAGCAATTGAATTTGCCAAAATTGTTGGAGTCCGAAATGGACCATTATTATCAGAAAGCAATCGTATCAATAGACTTAGTCTCTGTTAGCAATGATCGCAAGCAACCACTTCGCTCATTTGCACAAGGAATCATGGTGCGCGAGCATTGATTTAACTTAGTTGTATTACAGAAGGAAGAGTGCCAAACATTTAGTCGAAAGACTGATTGGCATTGGCAGCCCGCTTCAACAAATCCTCATACTGCTCGGGAGTGATATCACTATAAAAGTAAAAAGCAGGATCCACTTTCTCACCGTTTTTTATTACTTCATAATGTAAATGTGGCCCTGTCGATGTGCCGGTATTTCCAACATATCCAATGATTTGCCCACGCTTCACTTTTTCCCCCACACGCACCGACACATGGCTCATGTGCGCATAAAGTGTTTGATAACCATAGCCATGCTGAATGACAACATGATGGCCATAGCCGGATAGCTTGCTGTCAATCGCCTCGATAACACCATCACCGGTAGCATATATTTCAGTGCCCACATCAGCAGTGAAATCAAGCCCTGTGTGCATTTTCGCAATCTTGTAAATGGGATGGATACGTATTCCAAAACCCGATGCAATCCTTTTTAAATCCGCATTAGAAACAGGCTGAATGGCAGGAATGCTCTGTAGCATTTCCTCTTGGGCATTGGCCAAATCAAAAATTTCTTCATACGATTTACTTTGATTCACCATCAGCCGCTGCAGTCGATTTATTCGCTTTTGCGTTTCCACAATTCCCTCGCTGCTTGCATAACCTTTAAGGTGGACATACCGATCACTACCACCCACACCTCCCCTGCGCAAATGCTCCGGATAAGGGTCTGCACCAAATATGCTTCTGTAAACTTTGTCATCCTTGTCTTGCAAGTCTTGTGCGAAATATTCCAAGGTGTCTATCTGATTTGTAAAGCTCGTGATTTGACGTTTTAGAAACTTTACCTCACGATCCAGTCGAGCTGTTTCCGGATCTTTGAAGAACGATGCGTAGATGATAACCCCAATCGATCCTAACACAACACCTGCAAACAAATAGCGCAATCCCACAAAAAAATAATCACGAAAGCCCAAACTGATTTTTTCAAAATTCAGCGTTGTTGGATTGAATTTGTACTTGAGCCGTGCCATTTGGAATGTCGCGAATGTAAGAAAGTGAAAACATCAAAGAAGGAACTTCAAGACTAGACAACATCGAATTACATCATCTCCAAAAAGCAATTCTGAAAATTGCAAAATCAAAATCGTTGCGATGCATGGACACAATCAAAATTTGATGACTCAAGAAAAACAACAACCTCTTTGACAAGAGTCAAAATGCAATTCTCGAATATAAAAACAGCGCAGCCCCATCTTGCACCCATGAAAGAAGAACTAAGCGAAGAGCAAATATTAGAAAGCGATGATGACCTTTTTGAACACCACCGAATTGTGGTGGACAAAGGGCAAGGGATGGTTCGCATCGACAAATACCTCTTCGAAAGGCTAGAAAAAACTTCACGTACCCGACTTCAAAATGCTTGCGACAATGACTTTGTGAAAGTTGCCGGCAAACCCGTAAAGAGCAGCTATAAAATAAAACCACTTGATATTATCACCATTGAGCTGCCTTATCCTATAAGAGAATTAGAGCTAGTTGCCGAAGACATTCCTATTGAAATTCTATTTGAAGATGATGAAATAAT
>JAYSWI010000060.1:0-2679 GCA_043718125.1 Flavobacteriales bacterium | reverse complement strand
AAAATCGGCTCAAAACATCCCGCAGCTCTTCCGTTTTTGTTCTTCTCCGAAATGTGGGAACGCTTCGGTTATTACCTTATGATAGGGATATTATTCCTCTACATGACCGACACCCAAAAAGGAGGATTGGGATACGAAGACGCGATGGGTTCGGATGTTTTTGGAACCTTCATTGCAC
Organism: Flavobacteriales bacterium; assembly: GCA_043718125.1. Lineage (GTDB taxonomy): Bacteria > Bacteroidota > Bacteroidia > Flavobacteriales_D > Sanyastnellaceae > JANNVZ01. The sequence continues at coordinate 2,501 of JAYSWI010000060.1, read as the reverse complement.
TTGTTTTTCTCACACCATTCATTGGCGGTCTGCTTGCCGATAGGCTGCTGGGTCTGCGCCTTTCAATCACTATTGGCGGCATCTTGATGGGGCTTGGATACATTGGTTTATCGCTCAAAGGCGAAACCGCTTTTTATATTTCCTTGCTCTTCATCATTGTGGGAAATGGATTTTTTAAGCCCAATATTTCTACCCTATTGGGCAATGTATATAACGATGAAAAGTATGTTCACCTTAAAAGCACAGGCTACAATATTTTCTATTTAGGAATAAATATCGGTGCATTTATCTGCAATTTTTTTGCTGCATGGTTGCGCAATTCCTTTGGCTGGGGCGAGGCTTTTATGGCCGCAGGCATAGGGATGTTTGTAGGTGTTATCGTTTTCTGGATTGGCAACAAACATTACAAACATGCCGATGTAATAAAGCCAACACAAAAGGAAGACCTGTCGTTGGGAAAAATATTTTCGGTAGTCATGTTACCCATGTTTTTAGCTGGATATGTAGGCTGGATTTTGCCCGGCAACATCTTCGGAAGCGACAGCACCGATGCTTTTATTATTGGCTCACTTCCGGTGGTTGGATATTACATTTCAGTATTGCTGCGCTCCTCTGCTGAGGATCGCAAACCACTCTCGGCACTCATGGTTATTTTCTGCGTGAGCGTGGTGTTCTGGACCATCTTCAAACAGAACGGGACAGCGCTTACAATATGGTCCAAAAATTTTACTGACCGGGAAATACCCGCTTCGATAGAAGGAGCGGCAAGTGCAATAAAAGCACTCGAAACTGTGACCTACGAAAAAGCAATGGTGCCCAAAGTGGACGATCAATTTCGTACTTCAAAAGATGCGGATAAAAAAATAATCAAGGAAGAAAACTATCCAAATTATTACACCAATGTGGCCCAAAAACCGAATGAAGGCGAATCGATGAAATTGATAAATCCAGAACTATTTCAATCCATCAATCCGGGCTTTGTGATTTTGCTCACACCCGTTGTGGTAGGCATTTGGATGTTTCTGCGAAGAAGAAAACGCGAACCACAATTTGGTGGTAAATTGGTTTTCTCCATGCTTTTCACAGGTCTTAGCGCTGTGTGTATGATAGGCGCAGTGATGGTCAATCACAATGGTTTTGAAAAAGCCTCGCCTTGGTGGCTCATTGCTTCTTATGGTGTTATCACTTTGGGCGAGCTTTGTCTTAGTCCAGTTGGCCTTTATCTTGTTTCCAAACTTTCGCCTCCACGCCTTACAGCTTTGATGATGGGTGGCTGGTTTGTAAGCACCGCCTTGGGCAACAAAATGAGTGGAGTACTGGCCGCCACTTGGGACAACTATCACGACAAGTGGTACTATTTTGGAGTCAATGCACTACTTGCATTTGCTGCCGCTATTGGCCTTTTATTCCTTGTAAAATGGTTAAACAATATCATCACATCACGTATGTAATTTCAATTAATCAAAATATGAAACAGACAATAATTATCGCATCACTTTTGGCTTTATTGCTTGCTTGCAAAGACAAAAAATCTACAGTACAAGAAACCAAAATCCAAGAAGTAACAACACCACCCGTGGCCATGAACGATCAAGGCAAAAAACCCTTTGAATATTCCAAAGAAGTAATGTGGTACACATTGGACGAAGCCTTGGAAATGCAAGGCGCAGTGCCCAAACCGATAATGATGGATGTTTATACCCAATGGTGTGGGCCATGCAAAATGCTCACAAAAAATACCTTTGGCGATGAGCGTGTAGCACTCTATTTAAATCAACATTATTACTGCGTGAAGTTTGATGCAGAATCACCTGAGCCAATCAACTATGGAGGAAACAATTACACCAACCCCGACTACAAACCCAATACACCAGGGCGCAATGGGGTGCATCAATTTACAAAACACCTCAATGTTTCAGGATATCCAACACTCTTTTTCTTCGATAAAAATGCTAAAGAAATTGGTCCCGTTGTAGGCTACAAAACACCTGCTCAAATCGAACTTTTCTTGCACTACTTCGCAGAGGAAAAACATCTGACAGTGCAAACACCAGAGCAATGGGCGGAGTATGAAAAGGGATTTGTAGTGACTTGGAATTGAGGAGCTATTTTTTCAATGCCTCAATCAACATCTTTACATCTTCAAAGTCATTTTGAAGTTGTGCGATGTCCAGCTTTTCAAGCAGTGCGAATCCATCTTTCACTTTATGATAGGCTCGCTTGTAAGGAGTTCTTGTAATCCGGATTAGTTCGTCTGATGGGTCCGGAATGCTCGTGATCGGATTTGTCTTTGGCAAATGTTCGGCTACTTTTTTATCAAAGTAATTTTCTATTACCTGAGGTTGTGAGATGAACCAAGTTTCCATTTCAAGAATCATCAGAAAACAAACCTCTGCTTTTAGCGAAGCATGAATTGCAGGAATGAAAGTTTTCCGGTCAAGCACAATGGTATCAGAATCAATAAGCAAAAATTTCCTACCTTCTCGTCTTTCATTTAAGAA
>JAYSWI010000590.1:0-3192 GCA_043718125.1 Flavobacteriales bacterium | reverse complement strand
GTGCCTTCAAATATTCTGTTGATGCGCGCATCGCGATAGGCGCGCTCCACGTTGGTTTCGGCACTGTAGCCCATCCCTCCATGTATCTGCACGGCTTCGTCCACTACATAGTCTAGCACTTCGCTGCCATATACTTTCAGTATGGCGCACTCGGGCGCAAAGGATGCGATGCCTTTCAATGTCGCCTGGCCTTTGTCCATGCCAGCAGCAACAAGTGCTGCTATAGCATCATCAATGTTTTGCGTAGCGCGATAGAGTGCGCTTTCCAAAGCATAAATGCGAGTAGCCATCTCAGCAAGTTTGTAACGAATTGCTCCGTATTTGGCAATGCTGCGACCAAATTGCTGACGCTCGTTTGCATACTTCACACTTTCGGTGAGTGTTGCTTTGGAGCCACCCAGCACTCCACCACCAAGTTTTATGCGACCAATGTTCAAAATATTCACAGCTATTTTGAAACCGTTGCCTCGCTCACTGAGCAAATTCTCTACCGGCACTTTTACATTATTGAAAAACACTTGGCGTGTGCTGGAGCCTTTGATGCCCATCTTTTTTTCTTCGGGATTCAGCGTAATGCCTTCCATGGTATTGTCGAGGATAAATGCCGAAAGATTTTCATCACTCTCAATTTTTACAAACACGGTATATACATCGGCAAAGCCCGCATTTGTAATCCACATTTTTTGTCCGTTCATTATATAATGTTTGCCATCATCGCTCAGCACGGCTTTTGTTTTGCCGCTGTTGGCATCGCTACCAGAGCCTGGTTCTGTAAGGCAATAGCAGCCTTTCCATTCGCCACTGGTAAGTTTTGGTATATATTTTTTCTTCAAAAATTCAGAACCATAATAGAGTGTAGGCAAAGTGCCAATGCCCGTGTGCGCACCGTATGCCACACTAAAACTAAAGCCAGCGCCAAGTGCTTCGGTGCAAAGCATGGTAGTCTTTAAGTCCATGCCCATGCCGCCATATTCCTCAGGAACGGAGACGCCAAGCAAGCCAAGCTCGCCCGCTTTGTCAAGGATGCTTTGCATCAGTCCTTCATCTTGATGGTCTATGGCATCCAGCTTTGGAGCTATTTCTTGTGCTACAAAATCTTCGCACGTTTTCTTCATCATCAGAAGTTCTTCCGAAAATTCTTCTGGAATGAAAATGTCTTGTGATTGTGTTTCGCGGATAAGAAATTCGCCTCCGGTGATGGGGCGTGTGGTGGTGGTGTTTGACATGTGTGTTGTTGTTGTGTTTTGTTTTTTCGAGCAGAGGCGCAAAGACGCGAAGTTTTATTTTTTGAATATGCTCTTGATGAGTGATTTTAATCTTGGCCAGAAAAGAGATTTTGCTTTTTCACCAGTTTCTATTTCCCGCACCTTTCGCATTTCGGCAACGTCAATCCTGTCGCGTTCGCGGTTGGTTGCAAGTTTGATTTGTTCCAAATGGTAATAATCAATCAGGTTGTATTTGAAATCTCCAATTTCACGAACAGTCATTTTTGACCAAGCTTGCTCAAATGTCACCACATTGGTGAGGTGATGTATGATGTCAATCTTGTAGCTGCCCTGAATCAGTTTGATTGGAGAATCTTTGTCAGAGAATTTGTGATGTTCTATTTCGGTGATGTCGAATCCAAATTCGCGAATAGCCGCGAAGAGCTTTTGCATGTTTTCGAGGTCAGGGCTAACCCATAGGTCAACATCATTGGTTCCTCTTTCATAGCCGTGCGAATGCACCGCTGCACCTCCTACCAGAATGTATCTGACATTGTGTTTTGAAAGCAGAATCAAAAATTCCCTGTAATATGTGAGAGCGATGTACATCAGCGCGGAAGTCTTTTCAGTGCGAATCGCGAATTCATTTCCAAAGCATGTGGATTCTCCGATTTGAAAATATCCATTAGCTCAAACAGATGAAGCAGTCGTTCTTCTGGAGTTTGCTTTGCCCATCGAATGCGCTGTTCATTCTCGCTGTCTTCGAATGAACTGAATTCGGCTTTGCCGCGTGGGTATTTTTCTTTGTCCATTTCCATTGTGTTTCTTTTATTGCAACCGCAGCGCAAAGGACGCAGAGGTGACGCAGAATTATTGTTGGGATTCGTTTGGTTTTATTCTTCGTAATACAAATGGATTGTCTTTATCTTTTTCATCTTTCTCCGCTCGTTCTTTCAAGTGTTTTTGCTTTTCTTCTTCGGGCAAGATGAACCATAAATAGTCTTGTATCTCGAAGACATATTGATTTTTTTCGTCAATAGAAAGTGTAGCCCAATTTTTTCGAACATCCTCTAATTCCTGAATTTTTTCTTTGGTGTAACTCATGGCTTATAGATATAAAAATTGTGATGACGGATATACGCGACCAACCCCGCAGGGGCTGAATGTGAATAACCATGTGTGAAACCCGTGGTAGATAATGATGAGCGAAACCACACCCGCCACATAGTGGTCTCTTCGGGAAAGGGGTTGAACTTCATGAATAGTTGATGCGAGTGTTGTTCAGCCTCTGTGGGACTAGGCCGATAAAACCCTGAAAGGGTTTCATATCCTAACATAGGGCATAGCCCTATGAAGTGGAGAAGCCACAGAATGCAAGCCCTGAAAGGGCGCAATACCTCACCTAAGATGGCAGTCTTATTCCCACACATATCTTTCATCAAAATCTACATTATATTTTTTAAGAAAAGCACAGTATTCTTCTTGAAATGTTTTCTTGCTGTGATGTTCGTGCTGATTAGCGATATAGGTAATAACGGTATCCACTTCTGATGGGTTTACTGAAAAGGCTCCATAACCGTCTTGCCAATAAAAATTTTCATAACCAGCTCCTTTTGTTTTAATCCATTTTGAAGAATGTGATTTTATTTCTTCCATCAGTTTCACCAATGCTATCTTTTTTGACAGCATGCAGAGAATATGAATATGGTCGGTGTATCCACCTACTGATATTACTTGGCAGTCGAGCTTATTACAGGTGCCACCAAGGTAAGCGTGTAGTTCCGTCTCTACTGGTGGCTGTATCAGTGGCTCCCGATGTTTGGTGCTGAATATGATGTGGATATAATTTTTCACGAGTGACTGTCCCATGGTTTTCTATTGCGCCCTTTCAGGGCTTATTAGTGACGATGCCTTCTTTTCCGATGGGCTATGCCCATCGTTAGCGGATGTCGCCCCTGCGGGGCTTAATGTTATGCGCATTTTGCAG
>JAYSWI010000589.1:0-9683 GCA_043718125.1 Flavobacteriales bacterium | reverse complement strand
GAAATGAATAGAACCCCAGCGGGGTTCAATGTTTGGATTTAATGTTCTAGCTATAAACATTGGAATTCTTCGGATTCCGTCTTAGATACTTGTAAACTCCGAAAGAATCAGATAATTATTTATTGATTAAGAATTTTAAGTGTCAAATCTATTAAAATTTCAATGGGCGCAGTTTGCCAATCACTCGCTCACATAAACCCGCTTCACTCGCTGACTTATCGAAGTCAAAATTTCATACTCAATCGTCCCGCTTTTTTTCGCTAATTCATGAAGTGAAATTTCTCTTCCAAAAACAATCACTTCGTCTCCTTCGTTGCAATTCGCATGTGAAATGTCCACCATCATCATATCCATGCAAACATTGCCCACCACTTTGCAACGTGTGTTCTTAATGATGACTTCGCCAACACCATTGCTGAGTGTTCTTCGCAAACCATCAGCGTAGCCAACAGGAATGGTGGCGATACGCATATTACTTGTTGCCACAAACTTTCTGGAATAGCCAACGCTCTCACCCACTTTGATGTTTTTGATTTGTGAGATGATGGTTTTCAAAGTGCTCACTGATTGAAGTTGTCCTTTGTCCTCCGCGCTAACTTCCACTCCATAGAGACCAACTCCAAGACGCACCATATCAAATTGCGAATGGGTGAATCGTGAAATTCCTCCAGTGTTTAGCGCGTGCATCAGGAAGTTTTGCTTCAACGATTTTTTTATTTGCTTGCATATATTCTCAAAATCGTCCAGTTGCCGCAGCGTGAATGGGTCGTGTTCTGATTCATCCGCTGCAGCAAGGTGTGTAAAGACAGAAGCGATTTTCAGTTGTGGACTGACTTGAAGTTTACCAAGTAATTCCATTACCTGAGGCGCTTCGAATCCAAGACGATGCATACCCGTGTCCAACTTTATGTGTATCAAATATGGATTCGTAATACCGGCATTTTGCAAGGCCCTCACAAAAGCATTTAATGTGCGCAATGAAAAAATTTCGGGTTCCAGTTTGTGCCGAATCAATGTGGCCAAACTTCCTTGCTCTGCATTCATCACCATGATGGGAAGTGAAACACCCGCCTTGCGAAGTGCAACACCTTCATCGGTGTATGCCACAGCGAGATAATCCACTTTGTTGAACTCAAGCAATGAGGCTACTTCGTGTGCACCACTGCCGTAACCAAAAGCCTTTACCATCGCCATTACTTTGGTTTCCGGTTTCAGTTTGTTGCGATAATAATGGAGGTTGTGCGCAAGTGCATTGAGGTTGATTTCAAGAACAGTATCGTGTGTTTTTTCTTGCAGTTGCGCTACGATTCTTTCAAAACGAAAATCACGTGCGCCTTTCACAAGCAATGCTGAGTGGGCAAAATCAGCCACATTTATTTTTTGCAAAAACTCTTCGGTTGAAGCAAATAACCTCACCCCCAACCCATCTCCAAAGGAGAGGGGAGTAGATGCACTCATGCCTTTGCCGATACCTATCAATTGAGAAATATTTTTTGCTTGCAACAAATTATTGATGCGTTCATGCAAATCTTTTTCATTCAATCCGGATTGTAAAATGTCAGAGAGAATGACAATTTTCTTTCTGCCTCGCGCATGTTGTTGCAAGAAGTCAAGAGCGATTTCCAATGACTGCAAGTCGTTGCTGTAGGCATCGTTTACAATCACACTATCGCCATTGCCATCTAGCAGTTGCAGACGCATTTCCAGAGGAGTAAGCCTTGCGAGTCGCGATTGAATTTCTTCTGCATCGTATTTCAAAACAAAAAGACAGTGAATGCAAGTGATGGCATTTTCAACCGATGCTTTATCAGCAAATGGAATATCAAATTCGTATGCTGAATTTTTCCACTCTAATCTCAAGGTGGTCACGTTGTTGTGCATTCCGATGGTTGCTCTTTCCACCTGAGGTACCAGCACAATTTGTTTCGATCCTGACCAGGCTGAAATAAGTTGCGCCAACTCGCCATCATCAGGGCAGATAACAATTTCAGCAGGGGCGAACAAGTTCAACTTTTCACCGATGAGTTGTCTTCTGCTCAGAAAATTTTCGCTGTGCGCAGTGCCAATGGAAGTGAAAATTCCGATGGTAGGCGCAATCACTTTCGCAAGCCTTTCCATCTCGCCAGGTTTAGAGATTCCTGCTTCAAAAATCCCTAACGTATGGTTGCTCTCTATGTTCATTACTGAAAGAGGAACACCGATTTGCGAGTTCCAACTTTTCGGGCTGCGAACAATGTGGTAGTCATCTGCCAGCATGGTGTTCAGCCATTCTTTCACAATGGTTTTTCCATTGCTGCCTGTAATGCCGATGGTGGGAAATGCGAATTGTTTGCGGTGATGTGTTGCAAGTTGTTGGAGCGCAACGGTGCTGTTGCTCACACGAATCACATTGGCCTCTGGCAGCGCGGTGAGGTCTGCTTCTTGCTCAATGATGAAGCTGCGCACACCTGCATTGTACACATCTTTCAGGTACTTGTGGCTGTCATGATGTTCACCTTTTATGGCGATAAACAATGCATCTGTGACATGCGAAATTTTTCTGCTGTCGAGGAGAATGCTTCGAACAGGATGATCCAAACCCGCAAGGATTGTTAGCCCCGATGTAATAGTGGTTATTTGTGAGGTGTTCAAAATCATACATTATTCATATATCTCTTTGCGATGCCCAACAACAATTATTTCCACAATAAGTACATCGTCAAATACTTTGTAAATAATTCTGTAGTCGCCTTTTCTTATTCGATAACCATCACGATTTTTCAACTTTATACAGCCGACAGGTTTTGGATTGATGCCCAACTGCATGATGGATTCAACCAAAAGATTAGAAATTGTTATTGGCAACTTATCTAGTTGCTTTTGAGCAGTCTTTGTAATCTCAATACGGTAGTGTGTCATACTCAAGCCTTCTTCTTCCTTTTTTTGAGATATTCATCAAAAGAAATTCGAGGTTCATTCCTTGCCATTACTTCATCAAAAAGTTTGATGTCTTCCTGCATGTCAAGTTCCTCGAGCATTGACTTGTACTTTTTTATTGGAACAATGGCAGAAATTTTTTTGCCCCTTGTGTTTGTAATGTATTGAATACTTATAGACATGTTGATAGATTTTGAGAACAGTTCAAAAGTAAGAATGCTTAACCTTCGTTGAAAGCAGCAATTGATTTCGCACAGAATCTCGCAGAAGTTCACAGAAATTTATCGCTTATTTCTGTGGGCTTTCTTGTCTTCTGTGCGTGGACTACGCACTTGAGAAAATTGGAATTTTTCAGCTGTGCCGCAAGGGGGATTCATTTCGCACAGAATCTCGCAGAATCACACAGAAATTTTATTGTCCATTTCTTTGAGCTTCTGTGTTTTCCGCGTGAACCGTTATTTTCATTGTGTTTTGATGATACGAATGAGGCTCTTTTTGTCTTCGAGATATGCTACATTGAAGTTAACAAGAAACGCCAATTCAATACCTGTTAGGGTGAGGTAGTTGATGGTTTGTTTAGAGTCTTTTGGGTGCAGTTCTACTACAGATTTTGTTTCTATGAGTATGCGCTCTTCAACGATAATGTCGGCCCTGAAGGCTAGTCCCATCTCAACACCTTTATAGCTCGCATAGATTTCAACTTCTTCCTGAGCCTGCAATCCACGATCGAGCAATTCCATAAGCAATGCTCTTCTGTAAACACTTTCAAGCAAACCTGTGCCAAGCTCTTTGTGTACTTCAAAAATGGCACCTCTCACTTGATAACTCAGCTCATTCAATTCCATTTATTAAATTTATTTCTGAGTTTTTCTGTGGGTTTCAGTGCGCGATAGCATGTGCTTGTTGTAAGCCTCGCGCGACAGAGGCGCATAACTTTCTTTCTCTCCAAGTTGCACCACAGCATCGCCTTCGGCATAGCGAAATGAATAGTGTGCAAGATTGCCTGTCTCCACACATATAGCATGAACTTTTGTAACAAATTCTGCAATGCACAAGAGCTGAGGCATTGGTCCAAATGGCTGGCCTTTGAAGTCCATATCTAAGCCTGCGCAGATTACACGGATGCCTTGATCGGCTAGTTCATTACAGACATCTGGCAGGCCGTCATCAAAGAATTGTGCTTCGTCAATTCCAACCACTTCCACATCGCTGGTGAGCAATAAAAGTTGAGATGAATGTTCAACTGCGGTTGAACGAATAGAGTTTGCATTATGACTTACCACGTCTTCATCGTGGTAACGATTGTCCACTTTTGGTTTGAAAATTTCAACCTTCATCTTGGCAAACTCTGCCCGCTTCATTCTGCGAATGAGCTCTTCGGTTTTGCCAGAAAACATAGAGCCGCAGATCACTTCAATCCATCCCTGTCTTCTGCCGCGATTAACTGTGTTCTCTATAAACATTTTTTGTGTGAGTTTGCTCCCGACTGTTTTCGGGATTGCAAATAAACAGTTTGCAATTGGGTATTCTGCAATTTGACATTCTTCATGCAATTCTGATTCGATGGTCACTCACTTTTCAAACTCAACTTTTTGCAAATTGCAAGCTGCCTTAGCTACGTTTGCCGCCAAATAATTCAGACTTAAATGGGACGGATATTCCAAACAAGAAAGGCCACCATAATGGCTCGCAACGATAAGAATGCAAAAGCTTTCACACGAATAGGAAAGGACATCGCAATAGCCGTGAAGGCTGGTGGCCCGGAGCCTGCCAACAATCCGCGCTTGCGCCAAATAATAGCCAATGCGAAAGGGGTGAATATGCCAAAAGTGAATGTGGAGGCAGCTATAAAACGAGCCAGCGACAAGGACATCGGCAACTACGATGAGGTGATTTACGAAGGTTATGGCCCTTATGGTGTGGCTATTTTGGTAGAAACAGCAACAGACAACCCGACAAGAACCGTAGCCAATTTACGTGTCTTTTTTAGCAGAGGCGGTGGCGTGCTGGGCAATAGCGGATCGCTTGCTTTCATCTTTACCAGAAAAGGAGTTTTTCGTATTGCAAAAGAAAACGCAGGCAATGTGGAAGAGTTGGAACTAGACCTCATTGATGCCGGTTTGGAAAGCATTGAAGTGGAAGAAAATGAAGTGGTGCTCTATTGTGCCTTCACCGACTTTGGCAATCTTGCAAAGGCCCTGGAGGAAAAAAACATCACTGTGACCAAAGCGGAATTAGAACGAATTCCCAACTCGTTTGCACCCGATTTGACGGAGGAACACATTGACGAAATACTTGTTCTTGTTGAGAAAATAGAGGGTGATGATGATGTGCAAGCAGTCTATCACAATTTGAAATAATAGGAACAAAAAAGATAATGCTTAGAGACAATCTCTAGCAAGAATTTCAGCATTCAACTTTTTCTTTTTTGATTAACAACCGTTAACTAACCCATTGAAATAATTAGGCAACTATTGGGTTCATCCACCCCGACTAATTTTTGTAGTCGTTCATTTTTTCCAAAATCAAAAAAAATAATTTCTTATGCAACAAGACAATCAACCCAGTGCTATGGAGCGCGGCCAGAGGTGGCTGAAAGAGTCAGCCACGGTAAAACTATTCGTCATCGGATTCATCATTTTGTTGTTGTTGTTGCCGCTAAGTTTTGTGAACGATTTGGTTTACGAAAGGCAATCCAGACAAGATGAGGCAAAAGCAGAAATTGGCCGCACATGGGGCGAAGAGCAGCACATTACGGGGCCATTTATTACTATTCCTTTTCAGGAAAAAGTTCAACTGAGCTCCAATAATATGCAACAGCAACTTCAAACAAACTTTGCTCATTTTCTGCCCGATCAGCTCAACATTCAATCCGAATTACAAACCGAAATTCGGTCGCGTGGAATTTTTGATGTGGTGGTTTATTCCACTGTCATAAAACTTACAGGTCACTTTAGCAAGCCCTCCATGAATGCCTTTTTTGCAGAAAGTGTTTTTTTAGAAAGGGCGCAATTGCAAATTGGTATTAACGATTTGCGGAGCCTTGCGGAAATTCCGATTGTCCTTTATGAATGTCAAGAGTTGAGCTTACAACCGGGTGTTGACAATGCTCAAATCATTCATTCCGGATTGTCATCACCCATTTCATTTACCGAAGGAATTGACAAAATAGAATTCAGTATCACCTTAAAAATTCGTGGCTCTGGCAGCATTCAATTTGTTCCTTTTGGCAAGGAGACCACTGCGCACATCGAGGGCAATTGGAGCTCGCCAAGTTTTCAAGGTTCGTGTTTGCCAAGTCAAAAAGAAATTACCGATAACAACTTTTCAGCTGATTGGAAATTGCTGTATATGAACCGTTCGTATCCGCAGCAATTCAGTGGAGAAAGGGAAGACATTTATTCCTCCGCATTTGGCGTGGATCTCAAAGTGCCCATTTCAGATTATCAAAAAAACGAACGCTCTGCCAAGTACGCCATCCTCATCATTGCACTCACTTTTATGGTGTTTTTCTTCGTGCAGGTGCTCAATAAAGTGCGCATCCACAGCATCCAATTTATGTTGGTCGGTTTCGCATTGTGCTTGTTTTATGTGTTGCTGCTTTCCTTCACGGAACACGTTGGTTTCAATTTGGCTTATTTCCTCTCCGCACTGCTCACCATTGGATTAGTTTCGTTATACATCAAAGCAATTTTCAAAAACACAAAACTCACTTTACTCAATTTTTTGATGTTGGTTTTGGTTTATGGATTTGTGTTTGTCATCATCCAATTGGAGGATTACGCTTTGCTGGTAGGAAGTCTTGGGTTGTTGCTTGTGCTTGCTCTTGCCATGTATTTGTCTAGGAATATTACATGGACTGACTCCATTAGCGAAACACCTTCAAAGCCATAGAAGCTCAGATAACAAAAAAATCTTGTGAAGATTTTTTTATGTGTGAAATGCACTTATTTGCAGTGTGAAAAAAATCATATTTTTAATCTCCATAGCATTTACATTTTCATCTTGCGTTGTTGCTCAGAAAGCCATTTCGCTTGATTCGTTTCGTGGTAAAATATTTTTCAATCAAAACGATGAAGGCGATTATGAGTTGCGAAAAATATTTTCGTTGGGCAGCAAGGCGGACAAAGAAAATCCTCGTTTTGTTGCGATCATTCTTAATACAACGTTGGGCATTCTTGGCGTGCATCGTCTTTATCTGGGCACCGATTTAATTGTGCCAATTGCATATACCTGCACATTTGGTGGTGGGTGTGTACTTTGGCTTATCGATTTGGGTTTGCTCATTTGTACCAAAGACATTTCAAAATATTACAACAATCCAAAATTGTTTATGTGGGCCAACTGATGACAATACTACAAGAAACTATTTTGGACCTCTGCTGTATGCCCTGTGAGTGTTGCTATTCTGTCGAGTAGCACAGATTGGAAAACGGGTGGAGCGATTTATAGATGTTTAAATGGTAATATTCCTTCTAAAAACCAAATAGTTTGAAAAATCACGATCCTATCAAAAATATTCCTTCATTCATTTTTTATGTTTCAAAAAGAACACGGATCGATCGGGTGGAACTCATTATCACGAATTCGAAAAAGTGCCTTTCACCTATCGCTTATCACTTTCCACAAAATAATTCTACCAACCTTGCGTGAGAACAAAAAATATTTTAGGCCCACTCAAACATCTCCCATAAAACTTTCTTGAAAATAATTTATGGAATTTCGAAAATTCTGGATCAACTTGTAATACCAGTTTTGTATCTGAGTTTTCCGATGCCTACATTCAGTTTCACAGCTACATTGCAATTACCAAAAAAATCAATTTTAATTATTACACGATGAAAACAAAATTAATACTGATCATTATCACGCTGCATATCCAACTTGTGATGTCTAGTCAAGCGTTTAATTGGGCTATACAATTTGGTGGTTCAGGATATGTTTATGGAACCGAGTTGTGTTTGGATGCAAACAACAATATTTACTCAGCCGGAAATTTTGGTGGCGTCATAGATTTTGACCCTACCGCAAACATTTTAGAATTGACTTCCTCCGAGAGTTCGAGCGGGTATATTGCTAAACTTGACCAAAACAGCAACATCATTTGGGTCAAACAATTTGATGGAGATGATCAAATGACAATTCTTTCTATCAAAACAGATTTGGAGGGTAATGTTTATGCAACCGGCTACTTCACAGCAACTGTTGACTTCGACCCGGGGTTACAAATTTTAAATGTAACTAGCACGGGAGATTCGGATGCTTTTGTGGTCAAATTGAATCCAAATGGAAATTTATTATGGGTCAAAACATATCAAGGATTGGACTCTTGTTTTGGAATAGATATAGCCATAGACTTAGCGGGCGGTGTGTTCACCGTTGGGCACATGTCCGGGGTAAACGACTTTGATCCCAACGGAGGTAATTTCTTTATGAATCCGGTATCAAATGGAGTCTCCGACATTTTCATAACCAAAATGGATGCATTAGGCAATCTTATTTGGGCCAAGCAAATTGCAGGTGAGGACGCTGAATTTTGCAAAGCCATAGATGTCAATAGCTCAGGCGAGATATGCATAGTTGGCAATTATTTGGGATTGGCAGATTTCGACCCAGGAGTTGGTGTATTTGAACTAGATACATTTTCAAATGAATCGGATGTGAAAATGTTCGTTTGCAAATTAAGTAATGACGGAGATTTTCTCTGGGCCAAAGCAGTTGCGTCAATAGTTGAATTTGGCGCTGTTGAATGTGCCTCAATGACGATGGATAATTTCGGGAACAGCTATATCACGGGGTACATTTCTGCGGCTACAGATTTTGATCCAAACGGGGGCATTTATAATTTGGAAAGCTCTAGTTTTGGTCAAAGTTTCGTCCTGAAACTTGATACTTCAGGTCAATTAGTTTGGGCCAAGGCATTCACCGCTGTGTCAGAACCATCACAATCAGGGGGCTCTTCTATTGTTGTTGACAATTCAGGCAACGTTTATACAGCAGGTCACTTTTTCAATACCATAGATGTAGATCCAGGAACGGAGGTTTATGAATTAGTGCCGGTGAATTCCGATGCCTTCTATTATACTAAACTTGATGCTATGGGTAATTTTGTTTGGGCCGTACAAATTGCTAATAATAATTTGAATATGGGAAATGAAAAAATTGTAATAGACAATCTTGGGGGTATCTATACAACAGGCATACTGTCATTAACCCTTGATTTAGACCCCAGCGGTGTCGAATATAATCTAACATCAACAGGCATCGAGGATACTTTTATCCTTAAACTTCAATGCACTTTTACCAGTGCCACAATCAATGCAAACGCATGCAACACCTACACCAGCCCAAGTGGGAACCATACATGGACAACGTCAGGCACCTACACTGATGTGCTGCTCAACACAGCAGGTTGCGATAGTGTGATAACCATAAATCTCACGATAGATGATGTGAACTTTGGCATCACATCCAACGGCACAACGCTCACTGCAAATACCGCAAATGCCACTTACCAATGGGTAAATTGTATGCTCAATCTTCCCATACCCAATGCCACCCTTCAGAGCTATAGCGCTATTGCCAATGGTAGTTATGGTGTTGTAGTTTCTTTAGGGGCATGTGCCGACACTAGCACTTGTGTTTCTATTACGGAGATTGGTGTTTCGGAAATACATCATGCGGCTGCAACGACATTGTATCCAAATCCTACGTTTGACGAGCTGACTATTGAAACCAAGAATATTTCCAAAACACCATACTTTATA
>JAYSWI010000588.1:0-3195 GCA_043718125.1 Flavobacteriales bacterium | reverse complement strand
TGCTGTTTGGACAAGATTTAAACCTTTGGAAGGATTGTATTTACACACGGAGTTTGATTACATGCACGCCAGTTATTACAAAGGGCCAATCCCTGTTTGGTTGGTTGGTGGAGGTTATGTCGCTCAAGGAAATTTTGCTTCCTTCGGTTTTTTCTTATTGTATGATGTGATACAACATGAACAATCTCCTTATCGCGGTGGTCTGGTTCCGCAAGGTGGTTTGCTTATCGGGTTTTGATTTCAGCAAGAAACATTGAAATTATGAAACTAGCTTTTGTTCCTTAGCTGTTGGCTGATGCCACCTTCAAGCAATTGTCTTGGTCAAAGAAGGAATGAAGGGCTCCTAATGTCAATATGATTATTCAATAAATCCTTTATCGCTTGGCCAACAGGTAACTTTATATTGAAATTTGTTTTTAGTTGTAATCAATTCTCCGGCTTCACGCTTGCCCACAGATACTCGCGGTTCATCCGTGCGATGTTTTCTAAAGAAATATCCTTAGGGCATTGCACCTCGCAGGCGCCTATGTTGGAGCAGTTGCTAAGTTTCTTCAACTTCATTATTAAATTGAATCACCTTGAGTCGAGCTTCTTCGATAGTCATCAAAGTGTGCCCTCTGCGTTGCACAATACCCTTTGCAACTAAAATCTCGAAAGTCTTGGATGCTTCTATATATGAATTCAATAATTCATCATTCATCATTTTAGATTCCTTTTCAGCAATGGCTGATTCAATGGATGAAATTAACTGTGACATTTTAGATGAATTTTCTTGTGTGAACGAAAATAGGTGCTTTGTTTTGAACATAATCTTGCAATACTTCAAAATATGATCGGATTAGTGTTCGCGTTTCTCCTGGTTTACTATAGTCTTCAATTTTCAATTTTAAATCGGTTTCAAGTGTTTCAATATTGATAGGACGACCATGTGATTTCCAGCGTCCATTATCCCCGAGCTGTGTAGCAATCTCTTCTGCTCTTTGGTTTTTTTCTTCTTGTGTTACTTGTTGTCCTTTCAATGCAGGATTGGTGCTATGCTCGTTCCAATTCTTAAATTTATATTTCACAAGCCACTTTTTGAGTAACGTAATTGTCAATTCCTTCGCTTGCTCATACCCACGAAGTTCAGCCAAGTCAAAGTCTTTGAGAATAAGGAACTCAGCTTGAGTCAATTTATTATCTTTTGCTTTATCCAGTAGTTCATTGATTTTATCTAAGTACCCTAAGGCAGGAACCCACCTGCCATCCTTGTTTTGAACCTGCGGATCAATTGGACCTAAAGCAGAAAAGTAATCCATTAGAATATTATCTCCACTCATACAAAATATTGTTCCTGCGCTATAAGCATAATTCGGTACTATGAAATTGACCTCTTCATAATGATGGCGAATAATGTTTACGTATCGCTCAACCGCAATCGCACTTCCCCCACCAGTCGTGAGAATGATATATAGTTTGTCTTTTTTATTTTCATCAGCCGCCAATTCCTCAATCAGTTGAAGCACCATATTCTCAAAACCATCTATAATGGTTCCATAGTATGCAAATACATCCGCATTTAGATGATTTTCTAAGTCTCTAAGGCGTTGATTCAATAAATCCTTTATCGCATGGTCAACAGGTAACTTCATATTGAAATTTGTTTTAGTGTATTTTCAATTCTCCGGCTTCACGCTTGCCATTAAATATTCTCTGTTCATCCTAGCAATGTTTTCCAAAGAAATATCCTTTGGGCATTGCACCTCGCAGGCGCCTATGTTGGAGCAGTTGCCAAAGCCTTCTTCGTCCATTTGTTTCACCATATTCAGCACACGCTCTTTGCGCTCGGGTTGGCCTTGTGGCAACAGTGCATATTGCGAAACTTTGGCTGCTACAAAAAGCATTGCGCTGCCATTGGGGCATGATGCCGCACATGCACCACAGCCAATACAAATAGCAGATTCAAATGCGGTGTCTGCATCTTCTTTATTGATTGGAATAGCGTTGGCATCGATGGTGCGGCCACTAGTATTTACTGATACAAATCCGCCTGCTTGTTGTATGCGGTCGAATGCTGAACGGTCCACCATCAAATCTTTGATTACAGGGAAAGCTGCGCTGCGCCAGGGTTCTATGTAGATGGTGTCGCCATCTTTGAAAGAGCGCATGTGCAATTGGCAAGTGGTAACACCGCGATTCGGGCCGTGTGCCTCACCATTTATAAACATGCTACACGCACCGCAAATGCCCTCGCGACAATCGTGGTCGAAGGTCACTGGGTCGTCACCTTCGCGAATGAGTTTGTCATTGAGCACATCCATCATTTCGAGGAATGACATGTCTGGAGAGATGCCGCTGATTTTGTAGTCAACTATTTTTCCTGATGATGAAGCGCTTGCTTGTCGCCACACTTTCAAATTCAAATTCATATTTCCTTCCATTGCTTCGCAATTTTTATGTTCAACCGCAGAGGCGCAAAGTGCGCAGAGGTTTCGCAGAGTTTTATTTTATAGGTACAACGCTATTCTTCTGAATCCATTTTTCAGTAATTCAACATTAAAGTTGATGAGTAGTCCCAGCTTACAATCTGAGAGTTTCAAATAAGTGAGAACCTGCGCTACATGCAAATCGTCAAAACTTGATATTGACTTCAATTCAACTATCACTTTTTGTTCAATCATCAAATCACATTTGAATGCTATATCCATTCTCACGCCTTCATAGATGACGGGTATTTCTTTTTGTCTTACGAATGAAATTCCTTGTTGGTTCAATTCATAAACGAGGCATTCTTCATAAACACTTTCATACAATCCTGGTCCCAATGCTTTGTGAACCTTGATTGATTTGTCAAGTATGATGGCGGATATTTCGTTTTCTGTCATGTGCTTTGTTGTCGCTTCGCGACTTGGGTCAACCGCAAAGGCGCTGAGGACACAGAGTTTTCGCAGAGTAAAAATTCTGCTGCATTTGCTCTGCGCACTTTGCGCCTCTGCGGTTGAAAATATGTTGCGCAGCAACTCATGTCTATTTGTAACTGCGTGATGAAACTTTGATATTCTCATAAACAAGTGGCTCTTTATTGAGGCTCGGAGTGCTTGCATTGCCCGTCCATTCCCAAGCCGCCACGTAGTTGTATACGTCATCCACGCGCAGGGCTTCACCATCGGCATCCTGATATTCAGTGCGGAAGTGACCGCCACAACTTTCGTTTCT
>JAYSWI010000587.1:0-9688 GCA_043718125.1 Flavobacteriales bacterium | reverse complement strand
TCATGTTTGGTAAAAAGAATATGAATGTTCTTCTTCATCTCGAAGCCTGTGGGCACTTCAGTCATGCGCTTACTGAATTTTTTCTCTTCTACTTTATAGGCATAAGTAGGCACCATTGAAACAGCATCCACGTGAATGGCATCTTCCGGAACGCCCATCATCCCCAGGGCATAGCGCACTTGATCCAGACGTTGCTGCATAAGACTATCCACTTGAAACACATCCGCACCTATTTGAACAGCAGCAAAAATGGCCGTGTAACTCGTTGCTCGCACATTCATCATCACCTCCGCTTTTAAGTTCACAGTGTTGGCGTTGGGCAGGTTGGCGGGTATCACAATTCTATCCGTATTCATCGAATAGGGATTGTTGTAAATAAAATTTCCTGCGGCCTGGGCTGATAAAATATTGTGTGCGAAAAGCAAACACAAAGTGCTAAAAATGTTTGAATACTTTTTCATATTGAATTATTTTTTTTGGGTTTTTGAATGATATAACTTGCCGACAGCAAGCGGTTCGGAGAGGTGTTACTTGCCAATGTGAAATGCGTTCAATTGACATTGAAAAAAAAATACATTTTGTTAATGTCCAATAGATTTTCAAAAAAAAATTAAATAGTGGGCACAGGACAAAATGAAAAAAATCCTAAAAAAAAGTATCGGATGAACAGGCAATTCCGATTTAGTGCCAGCACAAAAGGATGGAAGATTGCACACACAGCAATCACAGAATTACACGACAGATTATTCAAGCACAAAAAAATTAAATCAGCTTCATTTTCGATTTGATGTGAGAAAATGTCCTCTATGAGTTTCGTCCAATAAATTTTTTGAATAAAAAAAATTCTGCGCATTTCTGCGTTTTCTACGCGAGCCATAGTCAATGCTTTGTAATACCATTTTATTTATGAATTGGGCCAACAATTTTCTCTACACCGGAGAGAACACAAGTGAGGCGTCAATTGAATCGGACTAATTCATAATTGCAAATGGTCTAAGCCTTTTATACAAAAAAAGCACTTCAATTTTAATCTTTAATAGCGCATACATTTTTTTTCTTGAGGTGAAAAAACAAATAGCAAAACGATTGAAGAATTTTTTTTACAATTTCAAAGCAACATCCTTCCAAAGAGATAAAACTCCAGCACTTTATCCATTTCAAAAAAACCAATTGAAACGGAAAAAAACAGGTTTCCATTTCAAAATCAAAAATTGAAACCATTGTAATTACTGAAAAAAAGGATCTCGATACGGGTGATTTGGCCGTGTTGCACCCCCGTGTTTTAACGGGTAAAAAAAACCGTGATTTCACGGGTTGACAAGCCCTTCGGAATGTTGTGTATTTGTCCCGTTCTTTTTTTACAACCCTCAATATAGATTTCAAAGAAAGAATTCGCAATAGCCGAAAAGCGAAATAAAAAAGTAGGCAACACATTTAATTAAACTTTTAAAAACATGTCAAACAAAAACAATTTATTTCCGATGGCCAACAGTGTAGGTGCAGTGGGCCTCACGCCCGACCCCGAGGGCACTCTGCCCCCTCATTTCAATGAGTTACCAGCGTTCCAAATTCCTCTTGAGCTACCGGAATTTAATCCTGGTGCCGGACTTTTTCAACGCTGCAACTTGCGGCTGCCGCAGGGTTGTTACCGCATCAGTATGGTCAACACCTTGGCCTTCCCATTTCGCGCCAGGCAAGACTTTGACGGCACCATGCGTGTGGAGAACACCACGGATGTCAATGGCAACGCAAGCTTTGCTATCAGTGGTGATTTTTACAGAAGAAGAAGGAACCCTTTTCAATTTCCTCATTTACCCGTCAATCCTTTATTGCATGGGGCGCAAGTGATACCGATCTTCCCACGGTCGCGTTATCACAGCTATCTAAAAGTGGTTAGGGTAAGCAAGCCCACCCACTTCAGACTTGGGCAACAATGCAAAATAACACTCACTGTAGAAGAATACCGCTACACCGCACCAGCTACTGATGCCGACCATGGCAATTTTCCAGAAACGCCAACACGCACGTTGCGCATCGAGTTGTTATCCGTTCCTGCACATGTGGGCCACACAGGTCCTTGTTTCGAAGGCAGCGTTTTCTTTGGTGCTGTGCGCCTTCCAGTTGCGTTCCGCATGGATTTTGTGTCAAGATTTTTCCGCAAGGCAAGTTTGGAAATGGAAAACGTTGTAGGATCCGCAATACCCGCTGTTGCCGGAGCCAACGATTTCAAATCGATATACGCCACCGTGGGTTGGGATCTCGATGTGGTTAATGGCGATATCGATCTGCCTGTGCCAGCTGGTGTTGGTGCTTCGTGGAGCAATGCCGAACTTCACGCTTTCATGCTGGCCAATCGCAACCCTGCAGTTAATCTTGATAGCAGATGGCGCTACTATTATGTGTCGGTGCCTAACACTTCCGATGTGGGACCAATATTCGGAATCATGTTCGACCAGCTTGGCGACCACCGCGAAGGCTCTTGCAATTTCATCAACAATATGACAGGAAACTTTGCTGATGCCTTTTCCAAACTGCGCAGTGCAGCCCATGAGGTAGGCCACGGTTTCAACCAATTGCATCCACAAAACGAAGATCCAGCGTTGAGCTCGGAGAATTTCATCATGACTCAAAGTGGAGACACACGCAGTGCTATAATAAATGCTGGTGGCACCTATCCAGATGATATTCGATTTGAATTCAGCCCGCACCACAAACATCATTTCATACATGCACCGGATGTGGTGGTGCGCCCCGGTGGCGAGGACTTCGGATACGGTCATCATGGTGCTGGTTTCAATCCTGAAGATGCAGAAGATGCCGCTGCAATAGGGCTTCAACTAAGCATGGATACAGTGCGCAATCACATCAAACTTGGTGAGCCGTTGGTGCTAAAAATTGCACTATCAAACAATGGAAATGGCCCTGTGAAAGTGCCGGAAAGTATTGCTTGGACAAGTATGCACACCAACATTTCCGTAGGGCAAATGGGAAGCGACATGCGCGAAGTAAGTTCATTTGCTCATGTGTGTGATAGCTCAAGTCATCAGATATTGGATGCAGGCAAAACCATCAAAACAGAAGAACGAATTTTTTGGGACACCCGTGGATTTGTGTTTACACAACCAGGCGTACACATGGTGCAAGTAGCCATGAATTGGGATGCGGATGGAATACCTATGATGCTTTCTGTTGAGAAATATGTATGGGTTGATTTCCCGGTAACTGCCGCAGAAAATGCTGCAGCCGCACAATTGATGCACCCGGAAGTTGGCAAATACTTAGCCTTGGGTGGTAATGCACAACATTTGAAAACTGCAGTGAAACGCATAGCAGATGCCACAGCAGTTGCTAAAGACCATCCTGCTTGCGAAGTGTTTGCAACAATGGACAATGCAAAGAAAAAAAGCAAAAACAAATGAAACACTTTGTAAAATTAAATGTTGCTTTTAGCCATTGGCCAGCCGTTACGATGTATTTGCTTTTGATTGTGCTCCTGCTTGGTTCTTGTCGCACCACCAACTACTACATCGTGCGCCATGCAGAGAAGGCAGACAACAGTAGCGATCCGCCACTTAGCGATCTGGGTGCAATCCGCGCTTTGGTGCTAGCTGACACTTTGCGAAAAAAGAACTTACGAAGAATATTTGTAAGTACAAAAATCCGAACCCAGCAAACCGCAGCACCAACGGTCACACTTTTTCAGCTTACTCCAACCATTGTGGACGTTGATAGCACCGATGCGTTGATAAGAGCACTGAAAAAGATGAACAACCGAAATGTGCTAGTGGTATGGCACCAAGACAAAGTGCATACTGTTGTTAATGCTTTGCTGCCAGCTTCACTTGCAATTGAACCTATTGGTAATGAGTTTGGAAATTTGTTTGTGGTACAAAAGCGTGTGTTGTGGTGGCAAACCAAAAGGACGCTTCGCAAACTGCACTATGGAGCACCAGGCTGAGGATTGTTTGTTTTTTTTTTGAAAATGAAAAGAGTTACTGCTTTGCGGTGGCTCTTTTCTTTGATGTCGAACCTTTGCGAATGCAATGCCGTACATTCGCCCCGCATTTGTCTTTTACATCTCAGGTTCAGCCCTTCTCTCCCGATAGCCATCGGGAAGCTGATTTCCAAAGCCCGAATAGTTTTAGCCAACAGGATGCTGAAAACATGATGAGCTAAATGCTCTGAGATGGATATCCGAGTTGCACATTTTCAGCAAGAAAATTTTATTACAACAATTTCTATTGCATTACCTGCACTTTGTGCAACATGCGGCAGAATACAAAAACACATTTTAAAAAAATGACATTCGAATCATTGGGTCTTATAGAACCCATTCTTAAAGCACTTCAAAACGAAGGCTACACAACGCCTACGCCCATTCAATCACAAGGCATACCCATCATATTGGATGGCACCGACCTGATAGGTTGCGCACAAACAGGCACTGGGAAAACAGCGGCCTTCGCCATTCCTATCATTCAAAATCTTTACAACAAAAAACAAAATCAACAAGGAAAAAGAAACATCAAAGTTTTGATTCTTACTCCAACACGCGAACTAGCAATTCAGATTGCGGAAAGTTTTGGAGCCTATGGAAAATTTGCAGGACTCCATCATACCGTAGTTTTTGGCGGTGTGGGCCAACATCCGCAAACTGTAGCATTGCGCAAAGGAGTGGACATTCTAATAGCCACACCAGGCCGATTGCTCGACTTGATGAACCAAGGTTTTGTGGACCTAAAAACACTTGAGGTATTTGTGTTGGACGAAGCCGACCGCATGTTGGACATGGGCTTCATACATGATGTGAAAAAAATAATTTCGCATCTGCCGCAAAAAAGGCAAACTCTTTTTTTCAGCGCAACTATGCCACCTGAAATTGTGAAATTGTCTTCATCCATACTTACAAAACCTGTAAAAGTGGAAGTAACCCCACAAGCCACAACCGCACAAACTGTAAAACAATCCTTGTACTTCGTAGAGAAAGGCGACAAGAAAAATTTGCTCAATCACCTATTGAGTGACCTTTCCATAGAGCGTGCTTTGGTTTTTACAAGAACAAAACATGGAGCCAACAAGGTGGTAAAAGATCTTATTAGCAAAGGCATAAAAGCAGAGGCAATACATGGCAACAAATCGCAAAGTGCCAGACAACTTGCATTGAAAAATTTCAAAGACAAAACAACACGTGTGCTTGTTGCCACGGACATTGCAGCTCGCGGTATTGATGTAGATGATTTGACACACGTCATCAATTTCGAATTGCCAAATGTGGCCGAAACTTATGTTCATCGCATTGGTCGCACAGGTCGTGCAGGTGCATCAGGCACTGCTATTTCTTTTTGCGAAAGTGAAGAGCGTGCATATTTAAAAGACATTCAGAAATTGATTGGAATGCAAATACCCACGTTGACCGATAAATTTTATTCGTCCTCTATTCCCGCTGAAAGAGAATTTGAAAGACCAGCGGACAATTTCAGAAAACAAGGCGCACGTCCACAAGGCAGACAACGTGGCAATACCAGCAATGCACGAAATGGCGCACAAAGAAGAAATTCGAATCAATCGCAAAACAACAATGGCGAGAGCACTGACGGTTCCAATTCGCAATCCAACAGAAATAGCGGTGGAAACAGAAACGGTCAAAAATCTTCTACTACGACTACCTCTGGTGGTAGCAACAATGGTGGCAACAGACGCTATCCACAGCGCAAGAATGATGGCAATAGAAATGATGCAACCACCAACGGAAATGAACGACCAAAGCAGACGACAACACCAAATGCAAATGGACCAAGCAAGCCGCCTACTGAAAATACAGAGCAAACAAAATCGTGGTTGGCAAAATGGAAATTGAAAAGGTTCACGAAGTAAAACTTTGTAACCAGAAAAGAATTATTTGTTAAGCGAAAAATCCCCAAGCTAAAAAAACTTGGGGATCTTTTTTTTTAAGTGTGGCATCATAAGCAAATGGATTTGCTTCATCACATTTAGTAGTTTTGGTTTTTAATATTGAATATGCAAACGATGGACGAATATTGTAGTTGAGTTTCGTAATTCTATGAGGTAAAGACCTTGATTAAAGCCCTCAGGCAATTTTATCATTGAATGACCCGTTTGGTCGAAAAGTAGGTTTGTCGAATAAACAATTCTGCCCATTTTATCATACAAATTCAGATCAACATTTTCATCCAAAATTTGTTGGTTGTAAAAATGAAGATCACCTGATGAATATGGATTAGGATAGAGTTCAAGTTTGCTATTATGAAGTGTGGTTTTCAATTCAATATTCATTTGTTCCATATTGGATGTTTCTTGCGCAACCCCTCCAATAAAAATGACTTGTGGATTGCCGAAATTTCCATCACCATTGGCAAATACCGGTTTGTATCGAACGCTGTAGTAAGAATTATTTAGGAGAGGCTGTGGCAACAAAAAATTAAGAGCAATGGCATTGGAAGCACCAACGGTACTCACGACAAAAGGCAAACCAATATTCATAGCAGCCGAACAATTATTGACCCTTGTAAACTCCACTTTGAAGTATTGCGCACCACAAACAAATGGTTTGCCTTGCATCACACTATTTTTTTGTAGGATCGCCATACAGCGTTGTTGCACTTTTACTTCCACACTTGCGTGAGAAGCAATAAGTACGTTGCACACACTTTCTTCAGGCACAATAACCACCTCTGCACCCAATGCGTTTTGCAGGTTGAAAATAGAGTGTATGGCAACATCATACGTTCCACCATGTTGCAGATTAAGAGCTACAGTCGATAATGGTATTTGGCTTGCAGAAGTCGCAAATGTTGGAACACCAGGAGTGACCCCTGTTGGCGCAAATTGAAACTGATATCCATTGGCACCTGTCCATTTGGGCTTGAAGTTGGAGCATAAATCATAAGTTCCACTTCCATCAGCACAATAGCTCGAAATTAGATGTCGCAGGCACAGGTTAAAACTACTAGGTAATATTCCACCTGCACTATTTACAACACGCACGGCTATGTAATATTGAGTGCCAATGGTTAGTCCGACATAGTTCAATGTTTCTGTAGAGGTGGCCGCTGTTGAATTTTCGATATCGACTGTTACGCCTAATGCCTTTTGCAGTTCTATCATTACATCAAAGCCAATAGGCGATGCGCTTATTGTGATGGCAGAGCTAATTGCTGTGAATCGATACCATACATCTTCACCAGTTGGTGCAATGCTATTTGCCTCAGGCGAGGCTGTTGCGCCAAGCAATGTTGAATTGATGATGTTGCAGCTTGGATACACATTAAGATTCTGCCCTATTATCTGCGCATTTGCTCTATTGTCATTAGCGGGTGGTGGCACGCAGTTTTCGTCTGTCTGTCCATCGCAATCGTCATCTATACCATTGTTACAAATTTCCGAAGCAGTATCCACAATTAGATTAAAATTAGACTGAGCAAAGTGCACCCCATCAGTAATGGTGAAGGTGACCACCGTGGTGCCCAACATGAAAAAACTACCTGATGGCGGAACGGCTATCAATGATAAATTTTGATTGCACTGATCTACATCATCATAGTCCAATGCAGGATAATTCGCAACTGTGCCACAAAGGCCAGGTAATGCAGTCACATGATAATCGCCCAATGCTTGAGTGAAAAATGGCGGATTCAAATTGTCTTGCGCAAAACCATCGCAGTTGTCATCTATACCGTTGCCGCATATTTCTATGGCTAATGGATTTATTGAGGCATTCGCATTATTGCAATCAAGCCCATTGGGCACATAGCCCTGCGGTGGATTGCAGATTTGAATTTCAGTCGCTAAATCACCAAAGCCATCATTGTCCTGATCTTCATACCAATAGTTTTCGGGCGTGATAAGCGGATCGTTGTCATTGCAATCGCCATTTTGATATGAGTAATTAGAAAACAATATGAGATCAGGAAAACAGGTGGCTGCAGAAAATAAATCACCATAGCCATCCATATCATCGTCATGATAAACGGAATAGAAATGAAAGAGAGGGGCAGTGTCGTCACAGTCAGAATAATTGGTGACATAGCCTGCTACCGGTGAACAAGACCAAAGGCAATCGCCTGTCAAATCTGTGTTGTTACCATAGCCATCACCATCAAGGTCTATGCAGTACTGAAGGGGGAAATCCAGCGCGTTGGAATCATCACAATCTAAACTATTGTTGACGTAGCCAAGAGGTGGTAAGCATGTTTGGATTTCAGTCGCTAAATCACCATATCCATCATTGTCCTGATCTTCATACCAATAATTTTCGGGGTTAACCCAAGGATTGAAGTCGTTGCAATCGCCAGCAATAAGAGCTGATGGATTTGGAAAAAAACCCAATCCAAAACAATCATACATGGGATTACCGGTGCCATAACCATCGCCATCCATATCCAAATAAACGATATCTGGGAATTGCAAAGGGTCGCTGTCATTACAATCATTATCATTAGTTACGTAGCCCACCACGGGTGTGCAGGAAACTAAGGAAAACAATTCAGGATTTTGAAAGTCCAAACACTCCGGAAATTTGCAGCCAAAGCCATCACCATCGTTGTCTTGATAATAAACGTTGGGGATGGTAGCATCAAAGTCATCGCAGTCTAGCGAATTGAGCACGAAGCCTGCGGGTTGTGTGCATTGAGCCAAGCTTTCATTTATATCTCCAAAGCCATCGCCATCATAATCTAAGTAGTACGTTTGGATTAGCCCACTCAAAAAATCGCTATCATCACAATCATTTCCATTCAGTACAAATCCTGTAGGCAGAGGCAGCACCAATGCTTGTGGACTTGAGTTATCGCCAAGGCCATCACCATCCACATCAGGCCACATTTGTGCGTTGCCAAACAATGTTGCTATCACAAGTAGTAAAGTTGAAATTATTCTGTTCATGTCAGTAATATTTTTTTGGCAAAACTCCAATGTAATTGTTGTGCAGAATTGAGAAGTCTTCATATATCCCCCGTTTATCACCCGCAAATTGGAGTACCATGTATTTAGATTTGGCCTAGTGCTTTTTTCAATATGCTTAGATGAAAATAATCCTGTTACTGCTTATTCTTATAGGTACTTGTTTTGGCATGAAGTCCCAACACTTCATATTCGATAAAATAGGATATGAGCAAGGCATGCCGGATGAAAACTTGTTGTGTGTATTTCGCGATCGCACTGGCATACTCTGGATAGGCAGCGGCACAGGACTGATCAGATATAACAGTTACGATTTTAAAATATTCAAACACAATCCGCTCGATAGTCTTTCCATTTGTAACAACACTGTGTACGACTTAGCCGAGACAAGCACAGGCAAACTTTGGGTAGCAACAGAAAATGGAGTTTGTATTCTAAATAAAGAAAGAAACCAATTTAAAACGCTGCAATGCAACTCTCAATTTACGCTTTGCAACACGTTTGTAAATCGACTTTGTATGGTTGCAGACGAGGTCTGGATAGCTTCTGCCAACATCATTTTTATTTTTGATTTACATGAAAATTTTCTAAGAAAAATAGAAATACGTGGTGATAATTTTGCCAAAAATTTTGGCGTTATTACTGCCATTCGCACACAGGCAAGTGGCGATGTCTGGGTCAGTGGCCTGTCATTAGCACTGCTTATCAATCACAAAGGTGATATCATAAAATCCATTGATCAGGGACATTTCCAAAGTGAAATATTTGG
>JAYSWI010000586.1:0-3205 GCA_043718125.1 Flavobacteriales bacterium | reverse complement strand
AGTTTGGCTATATCTCTGGAAATGGCATGTTTGGACGCCAACATTTTTTGGATTTTTTGGTCTTCGTCTTCTCCTTCATCTGCTTTCAATCCGCTTATGCGTGCATGCTCAAAACCATCAATTCCTTTAAATAGGATAATGCCTAGAGTTTGCCAATGATTGAGCATAGCTGTGCCAAGTATTTTCACTTGCGCATTGGTTGTTTCCTTTTCTTGTTCTGTATAGTGCTTGTCTTCCATTTTTTTTATGCTATTTGTTTCAGGAATTCAAAGTTAGGGTTGGGATAGGTTTGCATTAGTGCAACTTTTTTTTCTTAATTTGTGGTGAACGAAACATAAAACGAATCTTTGGAATATTTCAGATACAAATACGGTATTCATTGGCTTGCTTTTTAAATCTCCAAATCACAGTGAACACTTCTATCGCTCAACAAAATTTTTTGTGTTTCAAATAAAAAATTAGGACTACCAAGTTAAGTCGCTGAATTTGAATTTAATTTACCATTGTATTTCGACCACATCCATCTTAAAGTAATCTCGGGGCGAGTTACATTATCATTCAAAATCAATATGTTTCATATGAACGATGATGAACCCTAAGGGTTAAATATCAATAACCGTGGGTGCATCACCCACGGTATATGCACCACCCAAACAACCACGTAGTGGTTGAACAAAAAAAGATATCATAATGAAGAGCATTTTTTCAATACCGATGATACAAATTCAACCCTTCTCAAAATGAAAAGGGTTGTGTCAAACGCATCATTTACAGTGGGTGATGCACCCACCGTTATTCACATTCAACCACTTCGTGGTTGCTCAATACAAAAAAAAATCTAATGCGTATTGTCATATTGGTTAACCTATCGAATCATCTTTTGCGACTTAACTTGGTAGCCCTATAAAAAATAATTGGACAATTATTTTTTTTTAGATAAAGTTTGTTTTCATTTGAGCTTCGAATTGCTCTACTAATCAAAACTATCTTACCAAAATTATCTATATAAAAAACACTAAAAATTCGGCTGTACTTATCAAAAAGTCAGCAACCAAAACAACAAGTCCAAAGCCTTTAGTTGCTAAAAATGCAGCCGCTTCAAAGGCAATTAAAATTTCTAATAAGGTGGTTCCGACAACACCTACGCCACCGCCTCCACTCAATGTTAGGGACGAAATAATACACTACCTGCAACTGGAAGGAGTGCAGCACATTTTTCAATTGTCAGGTGCTGGCTGTGCCACGCTTTTGGCCCAACTTGCTATAGCACAAAAACAATTTACATCCATCGTTTGCAGGCAGGAGAGTGGAGCTGCATACATGGCGGATGGCTACTTTAGAGCAACCGGAAAGCTGGGTGTAGTGCTTGTAACCAGCGGCCCCCGGAGCCACCAATGCCCTCACTGGTGTGATGAATGCGAACAACGATGGTTCTGCTCTTTTAGTCATTTCTGGTGAAGTAGCACAACAGTATTTCGGTTTGGGTTTCTTGCAAGAAGGAGAAGACACCGATCTGGACATTAATGCGGTGTATGCCGCAGCCACGTCATATAGCGCAATCATTGCAGAGGCGGCTGAAGCTGGCACGCTTATTAAAACCGCACTGCGCAAAAGTTTGGGTATTCCGCGCAAAGCAACACATTTATGCCTACCAAATAATGTGACTGCACTGCCAATTCCAAATCCCAATTTTCCAAATTCAACTTTAAATTATAGAACACTTCAAAGCTCCATTTCTGATGATCAAATTTTGCCCATCATCACGGCATTAACTAATACAAAACGTCCTGCCATTTTTATTGGAAATGGCTGTCGCGATTTTTCTCCACAAACCGTTTTGGCTTTATCCTCTATTGCCAAATATTATGGTGTGCCTATTATTTCCACGCCCGATGCAAAGGGTATTTTTCCGGAGTCCGATGAGAGGGCATTGCGTGTGTTTGGCTGTGCTAGTTCTATCTGGCCATACTATTGGTTGAATGCCCCAAAGGGAGAATCGCCACTTGATTTTATGTTGGTTATAGGCTCATCTTTGGGAGGACTTGCCACCATCAATTTTTCACCATTTCTGATGCCTTCCAACGAAGCGTTTTATCAAGTGGACATTCATCAGCATGTAATAAGCCGGTGTTATCCATTCAAACTTGGTGTGGTTGGGGAGTCTTCATCATTCGTAAATGGAATGAATAGACTAAAAGGCCAATCGAAAACTCCACCCAACAATGCGGATGTAAAATTGAGAAAAGACCAGATCAGAAAAATAAAAAAAACCTACTCCCCATTTCAAGATCCGAAACAATATGCGAGCAACGCAAAACCAGTGCAGCCCGCTGCATTGATGCGTGTGCTTCAAGAGACTTTCCCCAAAGAAAAAGAAACACATATTTTCATAGATGCCGGCAATTGTGTAGGATGGAGCAATCATTATTTGGCCGTAGAAAAACCATGGAATATTTATTCATCACTGTCTATGGGGCCAATGGGATTTGCGGTAGCAGCAGTAGTTGGAGCTAAAATAGGAAGGCCCAAATCCAACTGTTTGGCCATCACCGGTGACGGTGCATTTATGATGCACGGTGCCGAAATATCCACCGCTGCCCAATATGGCTTAGGGGCTTTTGGCTTGTGCTTAACGACAACAATTTGCGCATGGTAAGCCAAGGAATGGAGTTTTTTTTCAAGACAATACCCGCACAAGTTTTCGATAAACTATACGAACTTGGCAAACCTGATTTGGCAAAATTTAGCGAAGGTTTGGGAGCAAAGGCATACAACGTGCATAGCCCCGCAGAAGCAAAGGCTGCAATGAAAGCTGCCATCATGGACGCAGACAAAAGCCACAGACCACAGGTGATAGTGGCGCACATTGATTTCGCATTCGAACCGCCCTATTACAATCCGCTTTATTTCCCACCAACGCCATAATCCAAATTTCAAAAATTTCTAACTAAAGAAAAAATGGTTGAATATTTTGTGTTGAGAAATAACAAAAATGAAAAAATTCGCAATTCACCTATTTTTAATAGCGGCCATGTGCGTGGCACTTAGCAACTGCAGAAAAGACCCTGAGACACTGCCCCCACCAACACCACCATGCGCATATCCATACGATGCCAATGAAATGAAAAAGTGGTACTACTTCAAGGTGGGCAGCCAATGGATTTATGAAGAACAAAATAGTGGCGCGTTGGATACCGCTAGGGTT
>JAYSWI010000585.1:0-9755 GCA_043718125.1 Flavobacteriales bacterium | reverse complement strand
GGTACTTCGCTGTCCACTTTGTCGGTGGCTATTTCTATGATTGGCTCATCTGCTTTTACTGCATCGCCTTCGTTCTTAAGCCACTTGATGATGGTGGCTTCGGCAACACTTTCACCCATTTTGGGCAACAAAAGTTCTATTTGTGACATTCTCAGATATGATCTTGTTTGATGTGGCGAATGTAGGATTATCTATTTAATCGCGTTGGCGCTTGGAAAGCGGTTTAAAAAAAAAATTCAGGAATAGCATCTGCGCACATGGTTGTATGATGGCTTCGTTCGTTCTCTAACGCAGCACTTCAAATTCCCAATCTTTAATTTCTAAAGTCACTTTTTCTTTTGTGTTGATGAGTTGCTTTCCATTGAAGGATGTGAGGTGCGAAGTATGTAAGGCATCAGGAACAGCGAACGAAATGGTTTTTGTTTCATTGCTTTTATTTAATATTACTATGGCCGTCTGTCCGAAATAAGTACGCGCATAAACCCAGCAATTTTCATCGCTATAAAGTGTGATAAAGTCGCCATAAGTGAGTGCCAAGTTTGTTCTTCGCAATTGCACCAATGCACTTTCTGTATCAAATAATTTTTGTTGCCAAGTGTTCCAATTTTCAAAGTGCATCATGCGCCTGTTGTCTGGATCATTGGCTCCTGGCATACCTATTTCATCGCCATAATATATACATGGAATACCGGGTGTGGTCATCAGAAAAGCACACAACATTTTCATTTTTTGAAATCCTGTGCTGTCTTTGTTTTCAATGCTTTTTGTCCAGCCTGCAAGTTTTGCATCTTCTGAAAATTGTACTGACCCATCGGCATACGATGTGAATCTTGCCCGGTCTTGATTGCCTGTGATGTTGCCCATCAAATGATGACTTCCATAATATTTCAAACTTTGACTTAACACGCGTTGCAGGTTTTTAAAATTTGTTTCATTCTTAGCAAATGCATCTACTGCTGCATCATATAGGTTGAAATCAAACTGTGCATCTAGTTGGCCGCTGCCGATGTATGTGGAAATGAGTTCCGGATTGCCATAAGTCTCACCAATTTGATACATGTTATGTTCGGGGTTTGAGCGTTTATAGTTTTTTATTTTCGAAGTCAATTCTCTCCAGAACTCTTCGCGAATGTGTTTTGTAGCATCATGTCGGAATCCATCGATATCATAATTGGTCACCCAAAACATTGCGGTATCGGTAAGGGCATGAATGACTTGTGGGTTCTCAAAATTCCATGTGGGTAAAAAAGTATCGAACCAAGTGGTAAGGCGTTCTTCGTCCCATAGCTCTGTATTCATGCGTCCATCAGGCAGGTAAAGTGGTGTTGTCCAATCGGGCTTTTGTTTGTAAAGCGGATGGTCTTGATGCACATGATGTGCTACATAATCGAGTATCACGTTTATTTTGTTCTCATGCGCCACTGAAAGTAGTTCGCGCAATTGCGCTTCATTTCCCATCCGATCATCAATGCTGCGTAAGGCTGTCGGCCAGTATCCATGATAGGCAGAGAATTTACTTTGCACACATGAAGTTGAATTTTTGGCAACACAAGTCTTGTCTTTCCACAAACCCCAAGCTCCTTCAGCATTGGTGGTAATGGGCGAAAGCCATATCGTATTGATGCCGAGTTTCTTAAAATAATCGTCCTTTATTTTTTGAGTAATGCCTGCCAAGTCGCCACCAAAGTTGTTGGCTTTTGCAAGGATACTATCGTTGATTGTTGGTCTATTATTGGTAGCATCACCATCTACAAAACGATCCACCAGTGCGAAGTACATCACGGTGGCTTGCAAGTCACTTCGTTCAAGTTCTTCTGCTTTTGAAATTACTTTTCCATTGGTCAATGGTATCAGAATATCGTTGGCACGTTGCACTCCATCATCTGCAAATACACGAATGTGGGAGCGTTTCATGTTCATCGCTTCAGTGGGTATTTCCAACGAAATGGAATCGCCATGAAGCACAGATTGGATGCACTTGTTTTCAAAATATGCCACCACATTTGTTATTTTTTTTAGTGCTGTCAGCTCAATTTTTTTTCCTATTACAGTGTGCGAAATGATGATTGGTTTTTCGCTTTCTTCATGGCCTGCTTGAAAGGTGTTGTTCCAACCTCCCATTCCGTTGCTTATAGTGTTGATGTTGCCCTTATCCATCATTTCCACACCATCTTCCCAGATGCGATATTGGTAAAGTCCGGGGGATAGAATTAGATCCGTGGCCCACGTTTTATTGTCTTCTATTAAGGCCGTTGCTTTGCGATTCCATCCATTCATGTTGCCACTCATTTCTACTATTTTCACTTTGTCGCTTGTTGCATTGTAGCGGAAATGGTACTTCAGTTTATCGCTCTTAAACACAGGAATATCATGGCGTACATTGTGATAATAGGCTTCAAGATTTTCAATCGGATTTTTGATTTCTCCGATTAGAAAAATTCGGCCAAGTGAGTCGGGGTAATAAATTTTTTCATTCAATATCGCTTTATTGAAACCTTTGACATCAGGAAAATAGTCGGTGACAAAAAACAAGGTGGTATCAAATTTTAGTTGTATGGCACTGGCCAACCCAACGATGTGGATGGCGTATTGTGTCTCGTCTTTTTTCTGTGTGCAGGATGCAACAAGAAAAATAAATGTGAGGTACAAAAATGTTTTTTTCATGTAGCTATTTGGTGTCTAAGGTTGAAAAATCAAAAAGCGTTTTTTGTTCTGAATGTCATTGTGAAATGAAAATGTGTGGATGTTTTCTGACTGTAGCAGCATGGTCAACACGTTTTCTTTTTCTTCATGTATTTCGCAAAACACCGTCCCATTTTCGGTCAAGTTTGTTTTGCTTATTTCTATTATTTTCCGATAAAAAATAAGCGCATCTGTATCCTCCACAAAGAGTGCAATATGCGGTTCAAATTCAATGACATTTGTATGCATTCGTTTGGCGTCACTTCTCAATACGTATGGTGGATTGCTGGCTATGATGTCAAACTTTTTTTGAGGTAATTTTTCATTGAGCATATTCATTTCAAGAAATTCAATATTTGTGTTGTTTTCCACAGCATTTTTTTTTGCAATTTCCAATGCTTCTTTCGAAATGTCAACGGCTAAAATATTCGCCTCAACAAGATTTTTTTTCAAGGCAATAGCTATGCAACCACTGCCGGTGCACAAGTCCAAAATAGAAGGAGCAGGTGTCTTGTTTTTTTCGAGAATCAGACTTACCAATTCCTCCGTTTCGGGTCGTGGAATGAGGACTGACGCATTCACTGAGAGTGTTAGTCCATAGAAATATGAAACTCCGGTAACGTGTTGCAATGGTTCTCCATTTTTCAATCGTTTCAACGCGAAGTGATACTTCAACAATTGGCTTTCGCTCAAACATTCGTTTTCAAAAAGTATCACTTCGGCTCTGCTCCATTTCGAAAAATGATAGAAAAGCGCGAGGGCAATATTGTCCGCTTCGCGCTCTTGGTATTGCGCTTTCAACTCTTGCTTTAAATAATTGCGAATGGTGGAAACCCGATTGTCGGCAATGAAATCATTCATTTTAATTTTTTACAAAAACTTGGTATCCATAAGCCGACAATTCTTCGCTGCCTTTGGTGAATAGAGTAAGTAACTGAGAATTAAAAATACTTCTGTAATCGCCTTCAGGCATGGTTTCTATGAAGTCCACTTTTTGAGGTTTGTCGGAAAAATTGAGTAGTACGATTACTTCATTTGAGTCTTTTTTTCTGCTAAAACAATAGAGCAATTCATCGCTGCTAGTTTTTATTTTCTTGAAGTCGCCACCATATTCTCCATTCCACATTGCATGATTATTTTGATGCAGATGTAATAGTTTACTATAAAAATCTTGCAACTTATATGCGTTCCAATTGACGGTGTCTTTTTCAAAAAAACTCAAGCGATGTGCTCTTCCATTGGGATATTGTTCTCCACCTTCTTGACCTGAATACATCAGTGGCATTCCGGGAAGGGTGAAGGCCAGCACATCATAAACTTGTCGTCCGGCACCCAATCTTTCATAGCCCGTTCCGCTCCAGGAGTTTTCGTCATGGTTGGTGGTGAACATCATTCTGAAAGCACTTTTTGGAAAGGCAGTGTCCTGTTTAGCGAGATAGGTATCAATGTCTGCAAGCTTCATTTTTCCTTTGGCTATCTCGTTGCTTACATGCATAAATTCCCAGGTGTAACTCATATCAAACGCCTTCAAATGATGGTCCTTTTGCTCTGCTTCGGCTAGCATGAATACAGGTTTCAAGCTATCTAAAGAAACCCGTGTTTCATTCCAAAATTCTGTGGGAACTTTCATGGCCACATCGCAACGGTATCCATCCACATCACATTCAATCACCCAAAAACGAAGGGCCTCTGTCATGGCTCGCCACAAGGGTTTGTGGTCATAATTTAATTGCGCCACATCGGTCCAATCGGTCCCGATGGGTGGTTGCACCTTTCCCGCAGTGTCCAACAAATAATATTCAAGATGCGATTTTGTCCACACGTTATCAAAAGCACTGTGGTTGGCCACCCAATCCAAAATGACTTTCATGCCATTGTTGTGTGCTGTATTTACAAGACGTTTAAAGTCATCGAGACTTCCGTATTTTGAATTAACTGCGGTATAGTCTTGCACGCTATAATGACTGCCAACGCTGCGTTCGTTTTGTTTTCTATTGATAACACCAATGGGATGAATGGGCATCAACCAAAGGATATCAATACCCATAGCTTTCAATCGTGGGATGTCTTTTTCGAAAGCCGAAAAAGTTCCTTCGGGTGTGTGCTGTCTAATATTTACTTCATAAATAGTTGCGCTTTTACTCCAGTCAGGATGCTGCAAAACTTTTGTTTCAGACCTGCCTTTGATGGCCACAACGGATGTGTGATCGGGTTTTCCGTTGCTTGCACATCCAGAAAATAGGAGTGCCCATAAGAGAAGGATTGGATAATTTTTCATTGATTTATTTTTGAAAGCGAGCGAAAGTAAAGCACTCGATGGTTAGCAGTAAAGGTCTATTTATTGGCACAAACAAACAATCTATCATGTGCAATCATTGCTCTTGTTCTCATTTACTATCATTGCCATTGAAACAAAAAAAATGACGATGATAAAAGGATGTTTGTTTGATATGGACGGAGTAATAGTGGACACAGCGAAATTTCATTTTCTGGCTTGGCAGCGACTTTCAGACATATTGAGTGTGCCATTTACGGTAGAACAAAATGAGCAGCTCAAAGGAGTGAGTAGGGTGGACTCGTTAGAAAAAATACTTCAATGGGGACAGCTCCATTTGGACAATATCAAGAAGATGGAGTTGATGGAATTAAAAAACAAATGGTACCTTGAATATGTGTCAAACATCAACTCAAATGACATGCTGCTTGGTGTAAATGATTTCCTTATTGACCTCCAAAAAAATAAAATAAAAATTGGATTGGGGTCTTCATCAAAAAACTCACTTTTGATTTTAGAAAAGCTGGGTATTGCTGATTTTTTTGAAACAATTATTGACGGAAATAAAATTCATTTTTCAAAACCGCACCCTGAAGTGTTCCAAAAAGGAGCTTCGGAATTGGGCTTGCAGCCGCATGAAATTGTTGTGTTTGAAGACGCAATTAGTGGTGTGGAGTCTGCCAAGTCCGGTGGGTTTTATTGTATAGGAATTGGTGACAAAAACACATTGGATAAAGCCGATGTGGTGGTGGAAACATTGATAGGGATGAGCTTCGAATACATGAATAGTATCCTTAAAATAAATAACGAATAAACCGAAACGATATGAAAAATCTACTCATAAGTATAGCGATGGCCCCTGTTGTTTTGAATGCTCAATTCGAAATTGGCCACGTCCAACATTCTTATATTGATCCATCAAGAAACAATAGAGAGATACCAGTCGAAATTTTTTATCCAGCCACAGTTGAAGGTGAAGGAAGTGAAGTCGCTGCGGGCACATTTCCGCAAATTATTTTTGGACATGGCTTCACTATGGGGCATGTTTCATATCAAAATATTTGGGAACAATTTGTACCAAAAGGCTATGTCATGTTATTTGTAAATACCGAAACAGGTTTTGCACCCAATCATGAAGACTATGGTCTCGATTTGTCCTTTGCCTTGAATGAGATGATAGAGCAAGAGACTTTTTCGTCTTCCATTCTTCACAACCATCTTACAAGTATGCATGCCTTGATGGGCCATAGCATGGGCGGTGGTGCTTGTTGGCTGGCAGCGGCACAAAACGCGAACGTGAATTGTGTGATAGGACTTGCTCCTGCGGAAACAAATCCTTCGGCAATAGCTGCAGCAGAGGATGTGCATGTTCCAATCATTATTTTATCGGGAAGTGATGATGCAGTGACACCGCCTTCGGAGCATCATATTCCTATTTATGATGCTACCAGTTCATTGTGTAAATACTTCGTAAATATTGTAAACGGATCGCATTGTGGTTATGCCAATTCTGGCTCTTTGTGCGACTTTGGTGAATTCGGTTTTCAGGGCATCACGCGTGAACAACAGCAAGCAATCGTATATGATGTTTTGGATATTTGGATGCAAGATGTTCTGATGGATAACACAATTGTAGGTACGGATTTTTTCAATTATTTCTCAAATACAATGGCTTCGGATCTCACTTTTTCTTGTGCAACCGCAGTGGAAAATGAATCGAATTCATTCCGCATTTTTCCAAATCCTGCATTCGATTTTGTGGTGATATCAAATGAGTTTAAGACTACGATTGAAAATTTGGTGATTACCAACATGACTGGCCATACCATTTCCACACATAAGATATCTAGTGGGTCAACACTGCAATTGAATTTGTCGCAGTTTTCAAACGGTTGTTATACCATTCACCTTTTTTCATCCGATGGAAAATCTTCTTTGCATCGCTTGGTGGTGATACATTGATGGACTAAAACTTTATTTTTTTGCTATCTGATTCATGCGATAGCAGACTTTAAATTTTCTTTTCCTTTGGGTTGATTTAACCCGATTCCCTTTCGTTTTTTGGACGAATAGATTTTGTTTTCTTGGCTTTGATTGGTATTATTTCATTGTAGCGCAATGCCATGTCCAGCCATGCCTCTAGGTCTGAGTCATTGGTATAACCAACTTCGCTGATGAACAAAAAACCTTTCATTGGTCGATGTGTGAAGTCCATCATGCGTGCGCCTTTTCTTTTTAGTGCCGACTCCTGTTCATCAGGATTGATGCGCACCATAAATTCACCTTTGTTGGTGATGCCCACACACATTTTGTCGCGCACCATAAAACAAATTCCTCCAAACATTTTCTTCTCTTCGCTGCCGATGTTGCGCGATATGAATTGGTCGCGGAGGCGTTGTGCAAGGGGTTCGTTCATCGAGAATTTCTTTGAATGCAAATGAAAAGCGATTGCAATATTGGTTGAACTGTGTGGATCAAATTCTGACTTCAGCAATTCAAATATGTAGATGATACCAATTCCTAATTCAAAATAATTTTTGGCTTATTTCGAACCAAGCATTGGTTTAAATAGTTTTGTTATTTAGCGTAACACTAAACCAAAGTCCATTGGAATATAGAATTGGTTTTTCTAGTTTGCTCTCATTCATCAAGTCAAAAATTCTTTTCATTCCCTCTCCAAGTTCTCTCATCAGTTTATTCTCTCGCAATACTCTAGTGATAAGGGGATTTCTTGATTCGTGTGCGCCTTCAAGTTGGTAGAGATTTTTGATAGATAAAGTTGAAAGTAAAGCCCCTGGACTCTTGATTTCCATTCTGTCATTAAAAATGTAAACCTCAATTCCGTTTTGGATAGAATAATCCCTATGAGCAATTGCATTTAGCATAGTTTCTTTACAGGCACTCTCAGGGTAAGTAAATTTTTGTTCAAACTTTGCATTGGTTCCAAATTCTGTTTTGTATGCTAAGTATGGCCTCAAACTTTCCCACGACTTTAACCACAATTCAAAAATATTTCCTTGTACACTTTCATCACTTACTACGTTGTATTTCTCCCCCGACTCTAACTTATTTCCTTGAACTTTTATGAAACGAATTTGGCATCTTGAATGCCACCTGTTCATCTCATTTGATTTAGCAAACAACAATAAAGCAGCTCTTTTTAATCGCAATCCATTTGTGCCATAAACCGCTAAACCAATTTGTTGTAAATAAAGTTCTACACTCAATCCTTTAATGTAGGCGTCTGCTGTGCTTTGCAAGATTCCCAAATCTAAATCTGTTACCAAAGCACCATCAACAAATTCGCTGTCACATTCTCTTGATTTAATTTCTAGTTTCTCAAATTGTATTTGGTCAACGGATGCCGGAAAAGTTGATTTGTCCTTTCGTCTTACGCACCTTCCATCAGGCAGTTGGTATATTCGAGTCGTTCCTTTGTTAACCGAAAAGTACAAAACTGCCAATCCATTTAAAGTAAGTTTTGTTGATGCATTCAATGGTAAATCTTGCCCTTGGTAGATATGTGTTTTTGTGGCTGCAATCATTGCATTGAGGTCTTCTTCATTGTGAGGGATGCCAGTAATTGTTCCATCGTCTTCTACTCCAATAAGAATTTCTCCACCGTCAGCATTGGCAAATGATACCAATGCCTCTCCAATATCTTCACAAATTTTCTTAGTCAGCCTTGGCTTTTTATTTTCAGGCTTTCCTTCCAAAGCGGTCTTGAACTCTCGAAAATGGCTTTCCCCAAGTGTTATGGTGTTTTTTACTTTTTCTTGAATTATTAAAAATTCTTCCATTGGTCAAAGGTAATTATTTCAAAGTTCGATGTGTCCGTTGATCGAGCACAAATGAGAGCAAGTGCTCGTTTTATTTGATGCAGTCGGTTGAATGCTACAGTGTTGCTCAAGGTATTCTAAGAAACGATTTGAATTTGTGCTCTGATGTAATTCCCTTCTGTTGTTGCGGAGTGCGTTAGTTTGAGGTGCGCCCCAATGCCTGCTTGAAAGAATTATTTTTCATTGCTACCATTTTATGGTTTCTGCAAGTGGGCTATGAGTGCGTTGATGCCGCATGCTGTTCCATCAAAATATTTTCCAGCTTTGAAGTATGGAGTAAACGATTTATCAATTATCGTTTTTGTTTCATCATCAGTAAGTGTCTCCTCAATGCCATATCCGTTACAAATTCTAATTCGTTTATGAACTTTGGAAATGGCAATTAGAATTCCATTGTCTTTGTTCTTCTTACCGACTTTCCAATTCCGCGCTATAAACAAAGCGAAGTCATCAAAATACCTTGCTTGAATGTAGTTGGTGTCGACCGTTACAACTGCTATCTCAATTGATGTTGCTTTTTCAAAGTTGACAAGCACACTGTCAAGTTGTTTTATTTCTTCTTCTGTAAATAGTTTTTCAAAATAAGTAATCCATCCTTGTGGCTTTATGTCATTCCAATAATTATTTTTCACAAGTTCAAACTGCAAATCAGTAATTGTTGTATCCATTGTTGCTAAAATATTGGCACTTTTTGGAATAGTATCTAATTGCGTATTCTGCCCGAAAGAAGCAACCGAAATTGTGAGAAGTATAAAAGTCAAAATGTGTTTCATTGCTCTTGTGTTTTGATCTTGACGTTGAAAGTAGTAATACCGTTTAGGTATCTGTTTAAAGCTCCTTCGCGTTTTCCAATCTTCGTTGCGGTGTGCTGTGAATGATTAACTTGAATTGTGTTAATCAATGCTGTATAAAAGATGATGGTAGGCCCATCGGTGTCGGCTTTCAAGAGCAGGCATCAA
>JAYSWI010000584.1:0-3214 GCA_043718125.1 Flavobacteriales bacterium | reverse complement strand
GCAGCGGCTTGCGCACTATATATGCTGGCAACTTGTGGGTCGGTGGTCTCTCGCCCGACCAGCAATTGAAACTTGCCGCAGAGATGTTTCAAGCCGATGGACAAGATTGGTTTTCTGGACCACTTACAACAGATGGCACAGCCGAAATTTCTGAAGAGCAACAAGCATATTACAACCAAGTATGGGTAGCCAATCTTGCCGATGTTGAAACGCATATTGCCTATTTCATTGCAGTGGCTAATGGTCAAACCGAGGAAATATTTCCAAATGGCTATAGTATTCCATCATGGTTTTTCGACTGGCCTGCTCATGGCAATGTTGGAGCGGGCCAAGATTATTTTTTAGCTCCATTTACTGATTATCCCGGAAGTAATCAAGGTATTTATGACCCTGAAAATGGAGATACACCTTTGTTCTGCGGAGAGAAATGTGCTTACTTCATCATCAATGATAAAGGCAATATTCATACAGCATCACAAGGCCAACCAATAGGTTTGGAAATACACGGTATGTTGTATGGTTTTAATTCCGCTGCAAGTGATATGCTGAACAACACTGTTTTTCTGAAATATAAAATCATCAATCGCGGAACCCAGACTTTAACCAATACTTATGTGGGATTGTGGAATGATTTTGATTTGGGAAATCCCACCGATGATTATGTAGCAACTGATGTTCGCAATAGTGCCGTGTATGTTTACAATGGTGATGCAGTTGATGAAGCCAATGTTACTTCAGCGGGTTATCAAGAAGATTTGCCCATGCAAGGTTTGGTGGTGTTGGGTGGTGTAAATCAAGACGATGATTTGTTTGACAATCCAATGACCACAGAAATAAATTTGGCCATAGAAAATTTGGGAGTGCCTTATGAAAACATGGGTATTGGATATGGTGATGGAAATAGTGACAATGAAAGAATGGGACTGACTTCTTCAATTTATTTTGGCAACAATGGTGGCATAACAGGTGTGCCAAGTACTTCAATTCATTATTACAACTATATGCATTCTCTGTGGGATCAAGGTTCCAATCTCGTTCATGCCGGAATTGGAGTGAATAATAGTAATCAACCCGCATGTAACTATGTATATCCAGGCAATAGCGATCCCCTTTTTTGGTCAACATCCGGCACTACAGTAGATCCTTGGACCGAAGAAAATGCCGAAAACGCCTCAGGTGATCGCATGATGCTTTCATCGTGTGGCCCTTTCACACTGATGCCTGGCGACATTCACTATCTGGATGCTGCTTACGTTTTCGCTCGCGAAAGTGATGACATCGGGATAGACAATGTTGCGCAAACGCTGGAACAAAGAATGATTGAAGCAAAACTTTTCTTCAATGAGTTTTTGATAGACTGTCATGGCCAGAGTATTCCGCTTGCGGTAGAAAGTACTAAGCCATTGCAAATGATTAACGTCTTCCCAAATCCAGTATCTGATATTTTACAGATCGCGATGCCACACACAATAAACGATGCACAACTGCAAGTGCATGATATGACAGGGAAATTGGTATTCAACCTGCGTCTTGTAGGAGGTAACAATCAAATCGATTTTTCAGCATTAAAAGGTGGTGTTTACTCAGCAAACATCACATCAGGTTCAACCAAAAATGTAACTAAGTTGATAGTGGAATAACATTATCGCTCAGGCACCTGTGCGTATTATATTCGTGGCAATGAAAAAACGAATGATAGTACTCACAGGTGCTGGAATGAGCGCAGAGAGCGGCATACCAACTTTCAGAGCTGTAGATGGATTGTGGGAAAATCACAATATAAAAGATGTAGCCTCGCCCGATGGATGGAGTAGAGATCCGAAAATGGTTCTTGACTTTTACAACCAACGCAGAAAAAATGTGCATGAAGTAGAACCAAATCGTGGCCACGAAATTTTAGCCGAAATGCAGATGGATTTTGACGTCCATATCATCACCCAAAACATCGACAATTTGCACGAACGTGCAGGAAGCAAAAGCGTGATGCACTTGCATGGCGAGATTACCAAAAGCAGAAGTACGCTCAATCAATCTCTTGTTTATGACATTGAAGGAACAGAACTTAACTGGGGCGACAAATGCGAACTTGGCTCTCAACTGCGCCCGCACATCGTGTGGTTTGGAGAGTCGGTTCCAATGATCGAGAGTGCTGCTGGATTGACAGCTACTGCCGAAATATTTGTTGTGATTGGAACTTCGTTGCAGGTTTATCCCGCAGCAGGCCTGCTTCAATATGCCCCACCATTTTCTCAGAAATACATCATAGATCCAAATGCTGATGAGATGGAATTGGAATCGAACATGAAGGCCATTGTGGATGGAGCTGGCAGCGGATTGGCCAAGTTGTTATTGATGATTGTGAAATAAAAAAAGCCACCGAAGTGGGTGGCTAACGGTAGAACTAATTCTAGCCGTTATTCTCTAATCTTTCACTTCTGCTATAGCATCAACACTAACTGTGAATGCTATTTTAAAATGAACAGGTACCTCACTCACATTTCCATCTATCCACAACCGAAGTCCATCGGTATCTAAAAAATACTGTTGAATGCGCTCAATGTCCTGCGAGTTTAGAGATACCGGAACTTGATCTGCATTGCTATTGCCCGCCTCCAAACTAATGTCGTTAAACTCGTAAGTAACACCTGGATTGGACATATTCACATTTCCAAAACCAACAGATCCAATAAGGTTTACTGGATTATTACTTCCATAATATTCCCAAA
Source organism: Flavobacteriales bacterium (assembly GCA_043718125.1). Lineage (GTDB taxonomy): Bacteria > Bacteroidota > Bacteroidia > Flavobacteriales_D > Sanyastnellaceae > JANNVZ01. The sequence goes on along the minus strand of JAYSWI010000584.1, from coordinate 488 downwards.
TTTTGTAGGTAATGCTTTTCAACTCATAGCTTTTTATCTTGTCTTTCACCTCGTTGAGGTTGGCGTTAATAAGAGCTGTAAGGGTTTGCTCCATATCCAAAACAGTGGTGTTGCTATCAGCTTTCGAAATTTCGAATACAAGAGGAATGGTTGTGCTGAATCGTTTGTCGCTGAATTTGCCGCAACTGCTCATAAATGGAAGTACTACAATTGCTAAAAGTGCTATACGTAAAGTTTTCATTGAGTCAGAATTTATTGGTAATAATTTAAGTTTCAAAAATAATCAAAACTCCCAATGCTTTGTTGAAGAGAGAAAATTACATGCCTGAAATTATATATCTATAAAACGAATAATACCATTTGTAATTATGAATTAGGCCAACCATTTTCTCTCCACCAGAGAGAACACAAGTGAGGCGTCAATTGAATCGGACTAATTTATCGTTGACATGTACTCATCATGGTACATTAATCAAAATTTTGTTTTT
>JAYSWI010000583.1:0-3221 GCA_043718125.1 Flavobacteriales bacterium | reverse complement strand
TGATAATGCATCAAAGCACTATCCATCTCGCCAGTATTTTCAAAACAAAAGCCAAGCGCATTTTCGCTGTCACCTATCAACTTGTTGTTATTTATTTTTTGTGCTATGCCTAAAGCACGTTGCGCATATTCAATACCTTTTGTTGCATCGGAATGCGCACTGTTGAATGCCGCTTGCCACAGGAAATGACAACGCGTACTATCTGTTGTGGCTGTTTCAAACCCTTGCAGATAGGTGGGCACCATGCTGGCATCTTGCGCTTTAAGCAATTCACAGCACAAAAGAAATATCCATGTGGCTACCCATTTCATGCAGGCAAAATAGCAAGGTCATCACCGTTCGCTCAAAATACATTTCGTTCACTCAACGATGTGCATTTCCATTGTATCACTCCTTCACCTTCGCTGTGTCAATTCAAAAAAAATAGCATTCAATGAAAAATTTTATTACCTACAAATGCGCCACATTTACTGCTCTGCTTATGGCCATATCTGTGGCATCATTGGCGCAAATACCACAAGGATTCAACTACCAAGCAGCCATCAGAAATGCAGCGGGAGAAGTGGCGGCAAACACAATTGCATCTTTGCGCATGAGCATTCATCAAAACACTTTTGATGGTACCATAGCCTATCAAGAAACACACAACACAACTACTACTCAATTTGGTTTAGTCAACTTAATAATAGGCGAAGGCGCGCCTGACCAAGGCACATTCGATGCAGTGCAGTGGAATGCGGCCACTTCATTTTTTATGCAAATAGAAGTGGACTTGGGCGATGGGTTTGTGGACATCGGCACACAACAATTGATGGCAGTACCATTCGCAATGGCATCGAAAAAAGCCACTGATGTATTGCTGGATGAATTGGATGATGTGAATACAACTGGTGCAACAAACGGACAAGCACTCAAGTGGAATGGAACAGAGTGGCTGCCCTCAGCGGACAACAACACAACTTATAGTGCTGGAACAGGAATCAGCATCAGCGGAACCACCATTGCAAATACTGGTGATGTTAGCAACACAAACGAAATACAATCACTGAGTTTGAGTGGAAGCAATCTTACACTGAGCAATGGTGGTGGAAGTGTGACACTACCCACCGGAACAAATTATACAGAAGGCACAGGTATCGACATTGTGGGCAATGCTATTTCTGCAAATGATGCAAGTGCAACAAACGAAATTCAAGCACTGAGTTTGAGTGGAAGCAATCTTTCACTGAGCAATGGTGGTGGAAGTGTGACACTACCAACAGGAACAACTTATACAGAAGGCGCAGGTATCGACATTGTAGGCAATGCTATTTCTGCAAACGATGCAAGTGCAACGAATGAAATACAAGCATTGATTTTGAGTGGAAGCAATCTTACATTGAGCAATGGAGGTGGAAGTGTGACACTACCCACTGGAACAACTTATACAGAAGGCGCAGGTATCGACATTGTGGGCAATGCTATTTCTGCTAATGATGCAAGTGCAACCAACGAAATTCAAGCACTGAGTTTGAGTGGAAGCAATCTTACACTGAGCAATGGAGGTGGAAGTGTGACACTGCCAACCGGAACAACCTACACAGCAGGCACAGGAATTTCAATTTCAGGAAATACAATTACGAATACAGGAGACACCGATGCTACCAACGACATCACCAACATCACTCCGCACAGTGGTGATGTTACTGGGTTTTACAACAACTTGCAGATAGGTGCAAACGCAGTTGGAGCAAATGAGATTGCCAATGATGCGGTGACTGCAACAGAGATTGCAACGGGTGCAGTGGGCTTAACAGAACTTGCATCGATGGGTGCCACCTCCGGACAAATTTTACAGTATGATGGTTTGGCATGGACACCGCAAACTCCTTCTTCAAATGCAGACGGTGTGTGGAGCAGCAATGCTACCAATGCTTGGCGGCTGGGTGGAAGTATCGGTATTGGAACTTCTACACCGGCCAGTGGATTGCACCTGCACAACAAACCAGGATTGAGATTGACAACAACATTCACAGGTTCAACATTTCTTGATGGTTTTTACATCGGTCAAGACTCAGACAACTCGAATGTCTATCTCTCCAATTTTGAAAATGGGCCAATCATTTTCCAAACAAACTTCGGTGAACGCATACGTATCGGGGCAGATGGAAACATTGGTATTGGCACTCAATTTCCAGTTGCGCCTTTGCACTTGGCCAATGTGAATGTCGGAGGCGATGTCTATACGAAATGGACCACACCTATTACGGGTCATACTGCAACAGATGGTGCGCATGTTGGGGTGAATACTGTGGGGCAAATGACCATTGACCAAAAGGAGAATCAAGACATTTTAATAAAAAGAAATGGCTCTACAAAAATGACCGTGAATAGCACGGGAGTGGATGTGAATGGAACTGTAACAGCAGATGGAGTTGATGTAAATGGTGTACTGACAGCAGATGGAGTATCAACCGCAGATGTACAGACTACAGAAATAACAGCGGTTGATTATTACGCCCCAACAATGGGTGGCAGTGGTGACCGACCAGTGTATGTGGATAACACCGGACAGCTTTACGCATCGGATGTCAATGAGGGAACACATTATATCAGTTATCCAGGAGCAGGTTTTAGTTTTAGCGATGAGTTTGCAGATTTTTTTTACGGTGATGTTGCATATGGAAACCTTGGAAGGATAAAGAGCAGGTCATATCTCGAAACCGCACAATGCCTAGTTCATTTACCAGAAGGGGCTGTTGTAACCTCTCTAATGGGCGGATTTAATGACGACATGAGCGATGGAAATCTTGAAGTTTTACTTTATCGCATCAATCTTACAACTGGAGCTTGGGCGCTTATGGCAAGTTGCCAAAGCACTGGCTCTGGAGGCTTCATAACGAATACTGATTCCTCTGTGGACAGCACTCCTATTAGTATGGCAAACCACGCATTCGTATTGTATCTTCAAAAGGGTGGTGCTGGTACTCCTGATTCTGACGATACTCTAGAGTTGATTGGAGCAAGTATTGGTTATTCGCTTCCATAAGAAACTGAATAATAAAAAATAGCATGAAAAAAATTATTTTCACATATATCATTTCATTTATCCACTACACCGGACAAGCGCAAAGTCTAGAACGTAGTATTGTATCTGCATTCGGAATACACTACTCAGATGCAACATTTCAAACTGACTGCTCTATGGGCGAAGTCATCACTTTCACAGGAGAAGGCAACGA
>JAYSWI010000582.1:0-3226 GCA_043718125.1 Flavobacteriales bacterium | reverse complement strand
TTGCAGATTGGAATGACGATATGATTACTACCGGATTTATTGGGTCAGATTATCCGGCACCCTATCCATTCAACAATATCAGAAACTATAACGAACCCACAGCCGGTGCTCAAAGCTTGGGATACGTAAATGCGGTGAATGTCACCGATGCACTTTCAAGTTCTAATGGCTACTTTGTTTGGATGCAAGGAACTGCCCAAAATTTGGACAATACAGGTGCGATTCAAACAGGAACTTTTAACCAATCGCTATCCTACACACCAACCCCTGGCGGTATCCTCAATGACGGTTGGCATTTGAAAACAAACGCTTATCCAAGCGAGGTAGATTGGAACTTGGTTTCAAGCACTTTCAGCGTAAGCAATCCTCGTGTTCATTATGTATTTGACCACACATCCAATAGCTACAAAATTTGGAATGCGACCAGCAATACAGGAACTGGTTCGCGCTATATCCCACACAGCCAATCTTTCTTGGTGAAAGTAAATACTGTTGGGCAAAATCTTCACTATGAAGAAACCTATAAAACCAACACTGGAGCGGCTTTTGAACGTAGCTATGAAGAAAGTGATCAATACGTTTCGCTCAAATTAGAACGCAATGGAATGAGTGATGAGTGCCTACTCATCTTTAATGATGCAACATCACCAAATTATGAAGGTTATGATGCCTTTGACCTTGAGAGTCCAAATGCGGAATCGGTGGAAATGTCTTTAATGTCTGCCGACAACGTGCCTCTTGCTCAAGACAGTCGCCCCATCACAAGCGATATCAGCATTCCTGTTTATCTTGATTTGCCGGAAGCTGGTTCATACACATTCAGTGTTTTAGAAACACAAAGTCTCCCATTGGGTGCGTGTTTGATGGTTGAGGATATTGAAACAGGCAATTCGATGATGCTACAAGTAGGTCAACAAATGACAATTGTAACCAACGCTGCTTATCAAGGCAACAGACTTTTGATTCACGCCACAGCTCCTGTAACTGTGTTGAGTTCAAACACGACCTGCTATCATACAGCAAATGGAAGCATTGATGTAACAGTTCCATTTGGAAACTGGAGCGTTGTGTTGCAGAACGAAGCCAGCAACAATGAAACAGTGGCTAATGGCAGCATGACATTTGAAGATCTTGCAGCAGGAATATATAACGTTATAGTTAACAACGGCAGCGAATGCTCGGTTGGAACACAGACCATTACCATTGTTGAACCCGCAGCCACAATCATCCAAGTAGTTGACTACAACGTTGCCACTTGCAGCACAGATCGCGATGGACGTATTGAGCTTTTGGTGGAAAATACAGAATGGTTCAATTACGAAGTGCTTGATGGAAACGAAATAATTTCGACAGGAACTGTGGAGGGCAATAGCGTTGTAATAAACAACCTGCCAGGCAGAACATATAAAGTAAATGTATATACCAACTGTAGCACAGAACATTTAGAAGTAAACCTTTTGGATCCTGGGGTTGTGGCATTTGAATCTTCGACAGTACCAGAGCAAATCACCTTAGTAAATGGTGTAACGGATGTGGTTTACATAGTTGAAGCCAACACAGAAGATGTGCAATGGACAAGTAGCAACGGACAAATTGGTTCCGGAAATTCTTTCAATTTGCATGTTACCAACGAGGGGTCAATAACCGTTACTGCCGTAGCCACCAAAGGCACATGTAAGACTAGTAAGGAATGGACTAAAACCGTAAAATCAATCGAGTTGATCCATACTGAAAGTGTTGACCCATTAGTTGTGCTAGTTCAATTGAATGATCAACTTCAATTCAACTTTGGAAATACAATGACTGAGCAGATGGTTACTTTTGAATTGATAGATGCCGCAGGGCGTTTGGTCATCAATACCAGTAAAAATGTGCAAGCAGGCCAACAAATATTATTGCCAATTTCTGCTATTGCTTCTGGGATTTACAATCTCAATATCCAATCAATAGATGGCCAATCTTTGATGATAAAAAAAATAGTGAAGTAAGTTTTCTTAAACACAAAATTTAAAAACCCATCTGTTGAAAAATGGATGGTTTTTTTTTGCCATTCGAGGTGTTTATAAATTTTGCTTTTGGATCGTCCATAATAGGTCAGTGTTCTGGTCTTTATTTTTTCGCCCCCTCATGTATTCCAAAAAGTATCTGACGACACTCTTTTCGTTTTTTCATTAGCAGCATGAAAATAAAAATCATATCTATAGGAAAAACATCGGCCACTTATTTACAAGAAGGTATCGGAATTTATTTAAAGCGGCTAGAGCATTATATCAAAGTGGAATATGTTGAGCTAGCAGATGTTGCTTCAAAAGGAATGACCCCTGAGGCTTTATCAAAGAAGCAAGGCCTATCGATAATAAAACAATTGAGACAGGAAGACAAGGTGTTTTTGATGGATGAAAAAGGGAAGCACCACACCTCGCGTGAATTCGCATCATTTATACAAAATAATATGAACACAGGTATCAAAAGTATTTGTTTTGTAATTGGCGGTGCCTTTGGATTTTCAGAGGAAGTTTATGCCAGAGCCAATGCCCAAATTTCATTTTCAAAAATGACATTATCACATGACATGATTCGGCTTTTTCTTGCCGAACAGCTCTATCGGGCATTCACGATTTTGAAGGGCGAGAGCTATCATCATGATTGATTACTCTGGAAAAGAGTGGATACCGCATCCGTTTGAATTCTCTAAACTCATGATATGCTTGCTTGTACAAAGCAACTTCATGCTTGACCGTTACTATTCAACACAGAATTAGTACTGGATTCATCTTGAGCAAAGAATTGGTACAATATATCTTCGCTGGCAAAGTCTCACAAAACAGTTGTTCGTTCAAACCTATACTTATGGCAACGTACCCATCGAAATGTGGGAATATCCTGCCTATTTCTTTCTGTTGATTTTGGTTTGGTGGATAGGGGGTTATATCAAGCGCAAAAACATTAAACAAAAGCCTGAATATCGTTTCTTTCTTTGGGGCTTGTGGGCCAAAGTTGTAGGCGGTTTCTTTTTTGCTTGCATCTATATTTTCCATTACGGCCTAGGCGACACCACCAGCTTTTATGAGTGCAGCATGTCGTTTTGTAAACTACTTTTTCATGATGTGGGCGATTTTTTCACTGTTCTTGTTGCTGGAGGTTCGCAAGAAGTAAAAAGCTATTTCAACTCGGAAACAGGCGAGCCAATGATGTACATGTTCAGCGATGGAGCCACCCGCTTTAC
>JAYSWI010000581.1:0-3227 GCA_043718125.1 Flavobacteriales bacterium | reverse complement strand
TTTCTAATTATGAATTAGTCCGTTTTATTTTGCGCCTCACTTGTGTTCTCTCCGGAGGAGAGAAAAAGGCTGGCCTACTTCATAATTAGAAATGGTATTACTTGTATTGAAAAATGACCTTCAGTAACCTAAAGAAGAACATCCAAATTACCACATCATCTTTACTTCGACTTCAGTCGAATTAGAAAAAAATCCTTTGATCCAACCACATCATTTATGATGTGGACCAAACCCTAACATAGTAGATTCCACCTTTCGCTTCGAGCGATATCAAGATTCAAAATGCACAAACAAATTTGTAAACGCAGAACGAACCAATTCTAATAATTTTCTGACATGAAAAAACTAATCATATCATTTCTTCTAGCAACAAGTTGTGTTTTTGCACCAGCCATTCCTCAAAACATTGTCCCAAATATTCACATCAACCAATTTGGCTACACACCTGCAATGATGAAAATTGCCGTTATATCTAATCCTCAAATTGGCTACAACAACACTCAATCCTTCAATGCTGGCAACACCTACCAAGTGCGCAATTGGTTTACAGATGAGCCAATTTTTGAAGCATCAACCACGGAGTGGAGCGGTGGCGAAGTGCAAGCTCAAAGTGGCGATGAAGTTTGGTGGTTTGATTTTTCTGAGCTTCAAACCGATGGTTCATATTATATCTATGACCTCACCAATGATGCAGCTAGCGGTCGGTTCGAAATAGGCAATTGTGTTTATACCGACTTATTGAAAACAGCGATGCGCACTTTTTTCTATCAGCGATGTGGCATTGAAAAAAATGCAACTTATGCGCTTACATTTTGGGCCGATGGAGTTTGCCACAATGGCAATTTGCAAGACACCGATTGCAGATTGTACAACAACCAAGACATATCTACATCTCGCAACTTAAGTGGTGGTTGGCACGATGCGGGCGACTATAATAAGTATGTAAATTTTGCTTTTGATCCTGTGCTTGATTTGTGTGATGCGTATGAAATGCATCCAACATTTTGGACCGACAATTACAATATTCCAGAAAGTGGAAATGGGCAATCGGACATGTTGGATGAATTGAAGTATGAATTGGAGTGGTTGCTAAAAATGCAAGAAGATGATGGTTCCGTGTTGAGTATAGTTGGAGCAACCACCTATGAAAGTGCCAGCCCACCATCGGGCGATGTGGTGCAGCGAGTATATGGCCCTGCTACTACCGCTTCTGCATATACTGCTGCTGCTTTGTATGCGCGATCTGCACTTGTTTTCAGTGGCGCATTTGCCACCACATTGCAAACCGCTGCTTTGAGCGCTTGGAACTGGGCCAGCACTCATCCGGATATCGAATTTTACAACAGTGGAATAATTGTGAGTGGCGAACAGCAAACTAGCACTTATGAAACATGGACAAGGCAACTGGTAGCCGCTATTTATTTAGCGGAGCTTACTAATGAAACCACGTTTCATGATTTTGTAGCAGCCAATTATGCGGATGCTCATTTGATACAATGGAGTTTTGCTTATCCTTTTGAAACCGCTTTACAAAACGCCTTGTTGCGCTATGCGTCATTGCCAACTGCTGATGCCACGGTTTCGTTAGCTATCAACGCTGTCTATTCTAGTTCCATACTTGATGGAAATGCGGATAATTTGCCTGCCTTTATCAATCAAACAGATGCGTATCGCGCGCACTTATTGGATCAAAATTACACTTGGGGTAGCAACACCACGAAGGCACGCCAAGGCATCATGTTTCAGAATATGATGAACTATAATTTGGACGCAACAAACAACATTGCATACAACGAGGCTGCACTCGGATTCTTACACTATTTCTGCGGAGTAAATCCCAACAATGTTTGTTTCCTCACCAACATCAATAGTATTGGTGCAGAGCATTCATGCAACACCATTTATCACGCTTGGTTTGCTGATGGAAGTGCGCAGTGGGATCAGGTTGGCACTTCTACTTTTGGCCCTGCGCCTGGCTTTGTGCAGGGTGGCGTCAATCCAACTTATGCCTTGGATGGTTGTTGCCCTGCGAGCTGTGGTGGCCCTGAGTTTAATGCCTTATGCGATATGAATATTGTTTCGCCACCGATGAACCAGCCGGTGCAAAAAAGCTGGCGAGATTGGAACACAGGATGGCCACAAAACTCATGGACGGTGACCGAAATTGGAATCTATACGCAAGCAGCTTTTATCAGATTGCTTTCGGAATATGTAACAGCGGATTGTATGAATGCTGTTGAAGTTTCTGAGCATTCTAATCAACAAATTGCACTTCATGTTTTTCCAAATCCATGTACCGATGAACTGGTGGTGAACGCAGAATTTTATTTACCAAGCGAGGTGACGATAGAAATATCCGATGGCACCGGACGTGTTGTTCTATCTGCTACGAATAATTCGCGTTCCAACAAAATTGCGCAGATCATAAATACCTCTGAACTGGATGCAGGCATTTATTTTTTGAGAATCCTAAGTGCTCAAACGGACAAGACCACATCATTCCTAAAAATGAAAAATTAATTCTTCGCTTGTGAGGAATAAGCCCGCCATCTTTCAATGATGGTTCGCATGTCTTGTGGAAGTTCGTTTTCGAAATGCAAAACTTCGCCACTCACAGGATGCGTAAATCCAAGTGATTTTGCGTGCAGCGCTTGGCGGGGTAAAATCTCAAAACAGTTATGAATAAATTGTTTGTATTTGGCGAAAGTTGTTCCTTTCAGAATTTGATCTCCACCGTATTCATAATCGCCAAAAAGGGTGTGGCCGATGTGTTTCATGTGCACTCGGATTTGATGTGTGCGGCCTGTTTCTAGTTTACATTCTACAAGTGTGACATATCCAAAACGCTCCAATACTTTGTAGTGGGTTACGGCATGTTTGCCATAGTCACTGTTGGGAAATGTGGTGATGATAGTGCGGTCCTTATGGCTGCGCCCTGTGTGGCAAGTGACTGTGCCGTCCTCTTTCACATCGCCCCACACCAAAGCCACATATCTGCGCTCAATCGTTCTTTCAAAAAATTGTTTGGAGAGTTGTGTGAGGGTGCGATCACTTTTAGCAATCACCATCACTCCTGTGGTGTTTTTGTCTAAGCGGTGCACCAACCCGGGGTGCGTATCGATGCGTTTGGGCAAGTTCTGAAAATGGAATAACAGCGCATTGACCAGCGTGCCGCTATAGTGTCCATGCCCAGGATGCACCACCATGTTTGCTTGCTTGTTGATGAT
>JAYSWI010000059.1:0-2686 GCA_043718125.1 Flavobacteriales bacterium | reverse complement strand
TTTTAGAATAATTAAAACCATATTGTTTAGCTCCGTAGGAGCGACCTGTTTGTGGCGGTTTATTCAATCCATTCAAATAAATATTTTTCATCATTGTTAATACCGTATCGGTATCTGTTTTAGGTCAATCTTCGCTTCGCTCGACTCTCCTAAACAGCTACTCTAACGGCATTTACCCCCGCACTTGCGGGAGGACTATTTTGAACTAAGAATTGGTATAAAAATCAAAACAGCCGCTTCAACATTGAAGCGGCCATTTGTAATAAATTATTTAAGACTAGTATCATACAAGCTCCAATTAGCCTTGACTCTATTCGAAACTCTTAACCTATCTTTTTATCACATGTTCAATATCTTGAATTCAGTTCTGCGGTTTTGTTCATGCGTTTTGTCATCGCATTCCACATCATTTTTACAGTGGTTCAACAGTGTTGTTTCACCATATCCCTTTGCCATCAGGCGCGTTTCAACAACACCTTTCGAAATCAGATAAGCCACAGCACTTTTTGCACGGCTGTCGCTCAGCTTGCGATTGTATTCGTCTTTTCCACGGGCATCTGTGTGTGAGCGCAGTTCTATTTGCATGGTTGGATATCTGTTGAGCAAGGCCAACACTTTGTCCAACTCCACTGCCGCATCTGGTCTGATGTTGGACTTGTTGTAATCGTAATAAATATTTTCTATTTTTATGATATCTCCTTTGCAAAGAAGGGCCAAATCTTGGGTGATCGTTTTTGATCCAACAATTTTTTTCGTATTGAAAGCCTCTTTTGCTTCGCCACAATCTTGCTTATTTGTTTTCACTTCATATTCAGCATTGATATCCAAATTATCGAAAACATAATTGCCATTAGCATCGGTAATTGCGACCAACTCTGCACCAGTATTCTTATTGACTAAAACAACTGTTTGACCGGCCACCCCAGATTTGTCATCAGCATTAAAAACACGACCGACCAATTTCGCTCCATTCTTCTTCAAAGCTACTTTCACCTCAGTGCCGGTGCCAGCTGCGGCAGCTAAGTCCGCGCTGCTCAAAGAGGATTTGTTGTCGTTGTAATTGCCCTTCTTTGCATGAAATTCGTAATTGTTCAAAGGATTTAAACACATGTTGAAACGACCGGTTGAGTCGGTCATCACCGTGCTTGTTTCAGTACCGTTTTCAAACACTTTTACTTCTGCTTGCACAAGTGGAGAACCTGAAGCTTCATCCACAATCATCACATCAGTATTGGTGCATTGCTTTTTGAAATAATAAATATCATCATTGGTTCCTTGTGCTTTTCTATTGCTTGAAAAATATCCGGTGTTGCCATCAGGATTCAAGCAAATTCCAAAATCATCATCACTGGTGTTGATTGGCGATCCCATGTTGATGGGTTTTGCAGTTGCGTTTTTGCTGTAATAAATGTCCAGTCCGCCAAGCCCGGCAAGTGCATTGCTGGAGTAATACAACATTCCATCAGCCGTGATGGTTGGAAATATTTCAGTACCACTTGTATTTATTGCTGTGCCCAAATTCGCGGGTGCATCCCAAGATGATCCGTTCCAATTACATTTCCAGATGTCCATGCCACCTTGTCCACCTGCCATGTCCGATGCGAAGTAGAGCGTTTTTCCATCTGCGCTTAATGCAGGATGGGCACAAGAATGTTTGTCGCTATTGTATGCAAATGGCACTTCAATTCCCCACTTCATCACAGACCATTGCGATGAAAATATTTTCAAACGAACAACATCCTTTTCGTCCTTTCTAATTTTACCATCCTCAATATTGTTGCGAGTGAAATACATCTGAGTACCTGTGGTATTAAAGCAAACAGGGCCATCGTGGTATTTTGTATCTATGTCAGCCGCAAAAGGTTCTACGGTAGAAAAACTTGCTTCTGTTCCCTTGGCGTGATAAAGTCTGTAAAATTGATTGCCCGTCCAGGAGTGGTCGTAACCTACACGTTGCAAACTGGGGCGGTTGGAAGTAAATACCAAACCTCCATTGTAGATGACAGGAGAAAAGTCGCCATTGGTTGAATTTAAGTTGGTTTTCTTCACAGAATAAACACCTTCCATTGCCTTGTATGCCGCCACATTCGAAATGCCTTGTTTCAAATTGTCAGCCCGCACATCACCGGCAGCAGCGGTTTTGTATTTGTCCAGCCAAGTAGATGCCTCTGCATACTTTTCATTCTCCATCAAAGCTTGAGCATAATAGAGGTAATGTTCTGGTTTTGCACTTGCACTGTTGGCCACTTTGGAGTATGCGGATTCTGCATTCACCATGTCGTTTGTCAAGCGATAACATGCTGCCACATTTGCTTGCGCTTCTGCATTCGAAGGGTCTTTACTCAGTGCAATATTGTATTTCGGTATTGCAGCAGAATATGCCATGTTATTGAAACTTTTGTTGGCTCCTTTTATTTGAGCGAACGATGCAACATTTGCTACAAGCAAGCCGCATATCAGTATTGAAATTCTCATCATCATGATTTTCTTTTATGCAAAAAAATTAGAAGTAACGTGGTGTAACGATTTTGTCTTTATCAAATCCGAAATCGAATCCGAGCATTAACTCATGTGAGCCAGAATTGAAATCTTGCAATTGAGAAATGGTATAATCATAAGCATAACCCAAGCGCAGTTGTTTGGTGATTTGTACACCCAACAATAACGAAGCTGCATCACCAGAGCG
>JAYSWI010000580.1:0-9825 GCA_043718125.1 Flavobacteriales bacterium | reverse complement strand
TGCATTTTTCGAGTACTCGCCTCCATAAACGTTGCCCTCAAAAAGTGTAAGATTGTATCCATAGCCACATCCAAGTTCACAAATATTTTTTGAAGAATATTTCATCACAGTGTCTTTGATAAGGCCGTAATAAAACATCCGGGACTGCGCAATTGTTGCCTCAAACAACTCATCACCAAATGAAACAACGGTTTTTCCCAAGTCGGGATGCATACCCGCCAAATCGAGCTCAAGCCTCCGATAGGCTTCCATTGTGCTAAGATCGGTGGCGAGCAGTTTGGCGTATTTATCCTGATTGTATTCAGCCTCTATCTGAGCAACATCTCTCTTCTTCTGAAAATGCTGAAGCCCCAGAAGACGTTGTGACCAAGCGGATGTGATGTTCAGATATTCGTTGATACTTACTGGTTTCATTTTTTTTGAATGTTCAATTAAATTTTCTCCAACAAATACATGCAGTCCTTTTGTTCTGGATTGTCTAAATAAGGAAAAAGATTCTTCTTCACCAAGCGCAAGTCTGAAAAGGCTTTCAGGAACATGTCGCAGTAGTCGGCTTTCCATAGACAGTTTGTATTGCCACGATAATTTATCTCTGTAAGTGTGTCAGAGTAGTACTCAAAACCCCAGATATATTTTCTTGAACTGCGGTACATCTCGCTCATTATTTTGTGCAAATCGCTTGGTGCAATATGAATAAGAACTCCGTTGGTACATACCAAATCGAAGTATTTATCTTTGAATGGAAGATCGAAACCCGAGGCGCAAAGAATCGAAATTTCATGCGTGTTTTTCTTTGCTTCTGCCACTGCGAAGGGTTGCAATTCTATTCCAAAAAGATTGTTGAAACCCGCACGTTGCAAGCCATTCAGTTGCATACCCGTGTTGCAACCCACTTCCAATATCTTGATATCGCGTGACAAATCATCTAAGAAATCTTTGTTCATTTCCATCTTTGTGATGCCCCATTGACTTACGTAGAAATCGTCCCAATCCTGCGCAGAATGCGTGTTACGCGTGGTGTATTCTTTTCCGAAATCACCTGTCCAAAAGGTGGCTTGTTTTGTTTGCATTTTTAAATATAATTGTGTTCTGTTCTATGAATTATCGAGTGTTTTTTTCATCATTCATCTTTAATGCAATAGCAAGGAGTGAGTGAAAATGGAAGTCGTTTGATAAGCACTTTTTTGTCTTTGAAAAAATCATCTACGGCTTTGTTTGCTCCAGGAAAAACATTGGAGTAATCATCAAGAAGGATCACACCGCCTCTGGAAACTTTGTCGTAAAGGTTGTCCAGAGCGGCTTTCGTGGGTTCGTACACATCTACATCAATATTCAAAAATGAAATTTTCAGTGCAGGATACTTCGCCACATACTCTGGCAAAGTCTTGCATACATCACCCTTTATGAGTTCCACATTGGTGTCAACTTTCTTTTGTTTCAATACTTGCATCAGTTGGTCGTCACCTATTCCTTCTTCTCCACTGTCGTTGATAAATACCTCGCGCCACTTGATGTCCTCCGAAAAATTGGTTGTGGGAAATTGTCCGAACGCATCGAAACCTATCATTTTTTTGGCTGATGGATTGGCCAACAACTGACGAAAAGTTGCGAGGCGAACAAAGGAAGCGCCTTTGAAAACACCACATTCTACAATGGCTCCAGGAATCTCCAAAGACATTTTGAAGAGCTCATAGTGTGCCATCACTTTGGCCAAACGATAGATGTCGCTGGAGAGGTAAAAATTATTTTCGTAGTGATATGATTTTGTGTAATCCGGAAGTTCTATCATGTAGCAATCAATTTTTATTTTTTAAAAATTATGGTCAGCGCCAACTGCACCACTTTCAAAAAAGTCGAAGTAGTAGCCATTCAAAAATGGATTGTCGGACTGCGCTGCCATCCGTCCGCTTCTCTGGTTTAGAAATTTTTCTAGCTCTTCATCGCTTTCTATTTTTATTTCATGCAATGCATTTGCAGCTATCGAAATTTCGCGCAACAGCACGTTGTCATCTTGCTCGCGGTGGAAACTTATTTTCACATGCGCAGCGTGTTCATATTTTTTTAATGAGGACGAATTGGTGAGTGCAATTGCAGAGCTTCCGATGTTCGCAAGAGGCGCCCAACGAAACGTTCCGGCTTTTTTCAGAACATCTGGATTGCCCAATTGGGGCGCAAAGCAGATGTTGCATGGCAAAGCGTTGTTGTCATTTTCTTTGCCCACATTCAACCCAAATTTTACACGTGTTGGTATGTGCGTTTTGTCCATCCAATTGCAAATGAGATTTACTGTTTTTGCATTTTTCAAGTTTGGATTTTCTTCTATAATGCTTCCAAAATCAATTTGCTCATAGATTCCATTTTCGCTTTTTACTACGTGATAATCGTTGATGGAATCAAGTAAATTTCCATCCTCATCATAGAATGAAAGTGACAATGAAAAATCCGATGGCGAGAAGATAGGATAGAGCGCAAGGCGAGTGAAAAATCCATCCTTTACATAAAGAGGAATAGCGACTGAACTATCATTGAACAACTCATCTTTTCTATTCCAATAAGATTTGTCGTCACTGAGTTTTGAGCTATCGTAATAAGTATGAGTGATGCTGATGCTTTGCGATTCTTTCTCGATGTTGCCAGCTATAAATCTTGGAAAAAAACCTTCAAAATTGTGGTCGAGTTTGATGGAGCCAATAGCGTTGCCAAGCACTTCATCTAACTTGATGTGTTCTTTCAATTTTAGGAAAATAGTTTGAAATGGTGCGATGGGTGCGAGTTGAAAATTTCCCTTTAGTACCAAGGCATTGGCGCTGTCTATCTCATAATTAATTGTGGGCTTTTCATTCGCCAATGGACCATTCGTAAATGCTATGAAGGGTTCAAAATTTTGATTGCCATAAATATCAAAACCAGACTCGCGCACACGGTATTCTTCGTTCTTACTTAGATCTTCGATGTCGTTGTAAATTCTGCCTGCGGTGTGCACCATGGTGCTAAAATTTTCACCATAATACACCAGTACAAATGCAGGATATGGATAGACTAAATCTTGAGTCGAAAAAATTTCTAACTCCAACGACCCTGTGAATTCGCGCTCTTTAATCTCATCAAACTCGCTGAGTTGAATAGAGAATGCTTTTGCAGATTGAATGAGCAAATATTTTCTTGAAATGATTTCACCCATTTCGCTGCGCAATGTGTAGAGCAAACCTATCTCGCGGATGTGTCGCTTTAGCAGCCAATAACCCATGAAGATTACTTTGGTAGAATACCTTTCATTGTGCAAAACAGGGAAGATGGCAGATGAACGAAAGGTGGGTTTGCGTTTGCTGGAAACCGCTTCGCCCGTGCTGTTCACTGCTTCGAGATGGCTGTAGTACGAGCGCATTTTATGCTAGATAGTTTACGTTCACATGCTCTGCAATGAGCGACCGAATGGCGTCCACATCTATCCATTCGCTGTTAGTTCCTGATTGATAATTGAAACCTGAGGCTACTAATTTCGCATCGAATTTTTTTGTAAAATCTTCCAATTTGAAAGCGGGAACTTGAGGAAGTATCGCATAATATTTTCCTAAATCATAAGTGGTAAAAGAGTCCGATGAAGTAATCATTTCTTCATGCACTTTTTCACCAGGGCGAATGCCAACCACCTCCTGCTTGCAGCCAGGGGCAATGGCTTCAGCAACATCTGTTATTTTGTAGGATGGAATTTTCGGAACAAATATTTCGCCTCCCCAAGCGTGTTCCATTGCATGTAGAACAAGGTCAACCCCTTCCTGTAAGGAAATGTTGAAGCGAGTCATTTTCGGGTCGGTGATGGGCAATACGCCTTCACTTTTTTTCTTCATAAAAAATGGTATAACAGAGCCGTTGCTTCCCATCACATTGCCATAACGAACAACAGAAAATTTTATATCGCGCTTACCTCTGATGTTGTTTGCAGCCACAAAAAGTTTGTCGCTTACAAGTTTTGTAGCACCATATAAATTGATTGGAGCAGCGGCCTTATCCGTAGAAAGTGCCACTACATTTTTTACATCACTCTCAAGACACGCATTGATGAGATTTTCAGCACCAAGCACATTTGTTTTTACACACTCCATTGGGTTGTATTCCGCTATGGGCACATGTTTCATAGCAGCGGTGTGTATCACATACTCTACTTCTTTCAATGCTGTTTTTAGTCTATTATGATCACGTATGTCACCAATGAAGTAACGCATCGCATTGTATTTCACATTAGGAAATTCTTGAGCCATTTCGTACTGCTTCTGCTCATCACGCGAGAAGATGACTAGGCGTTTTATCTGTGGCCAATGTCCTAAAATATTCTTGGTAAGATGTTTTCCGAGTGAGCCTGTGCCCCCTGTGATAAGCACAGACTTTCCATTCAAGTCAAGCATAATTGTCTATCTGAGTGTGTGGTGGCGAATATAGTTGGTGGTCATTGACTGTGATCTAAATTACTGAGCTAGGCTTTTTTCGCTTACTTCGAATTCCCGACAAATAATCCTATATTCTTGAAAATATATTTGTGTGCCCTCAGCCAATCTAAATCTTTGTTCCACCATTCACTTTTTTGCAAAATATTTATTAGTTCTGGAGTGAAACGATAGCGGATGTGTTTGGCTGGAACACCACCAACAATGGAGTAGGGTTCTACATCTTTTACCACCACAGCACCTGCCGCTATGACGGCTCCGTTGCCAATGCTGACACCAGTTTTCAGTACTGCGCGTGTGCCTATCCACACATCGTTGTCAATAATGGTTTGAGGAAATTCATCAAACAAATTCTTTTCAACTATCACAGGATTGGATTGGCCAATGGTGGAATAAAACATGGGATGCGATGACACAAAATCTTTTGAAGGATGCTCGCCAAGACCAATCAAAACCTCGGGTGCGATGCAAGTAAAATTACCTATCCATGCATGGTAAACCTGTGATTCGCGGCCTATGTAGGAGTATGCGCCAAGGTGTGCATCGCGCAAGCGCGCGTGTTTACGAATGGTGTTGTAGTTTGAAAATGTGCTCGCGTTTATCTCCGCCAAGTATTCGATGTGTAAGTTTTTGCCTGCATATTTTACTTTGAGAAAAAGCAGTTTCGCAAGCCATCGTAGCCAAACGGTTATCGGATTTTTTAGCAAAGTCTCCATTTTATTTTTTTACAATTTAATGCGCTCGTAGGCGTCTATGTATGAGGTTTCGCTTGCGTTGTATATTTTACTTCCGCGTGAGTTGGCGTAGCTGTTAACTTGTACATGACCATAAAAAACTTTTGCCCAAACAATAAAAATTTCGTGCATATAAAAGGTTTCATGTTTGTGTCTGCTTTTATAAAATGGAATTAACTTAATTTCAGAATCTTTTTCGTAGAAATGCACATGTTTCATACATACTAGGTTATCATCATTCACTCTCAACTCTTCATGCCAACTATGCTCAGCACCTACAAGCTCTATTTTTTTATAGCCCATGTTCACGGTCAGAAAGAGTGATGTTACTAGCACGTTTTGGCTTTGAATTATAGCTTTGTTTTTTTTAAAAAAAAGATAAGCCAAGGTTTTGAATCCTTTAAAAACAACATAGTTGATGTAAAGAATCCTTACATTTTTATTTTCTACTAGCGATGTGATTAGTCTCGATTTTTTAGCGGCCATTGGTACGAAAAGATAAAGTGGCCAATTCGTGCATTCTCTTATGTTATACATAGTTTGGAGTATTATATCTTCGTCAGCAAGCCACATCCCAGAATCAAGCATCGCATAGTAAGTAGGTTTTAACTTTAAATATTCTGGGGTTAGAGCAAATGTGTTTACACACATTAGTGGTACATTTAAGAAGTGTGATGGATGATTGAGTAAAGTTGTTTTTAGTGATGGGCCGTTGCCAAGCACTATACACGTCTCATGCATTGGAATTGGCATCTGTGGAGCTTTTCTTGCTATAAATAATACCTTCAGCAGCGATACTGAGGTGTTGATGACGTTCAAAATAAAACTACTGAAAACCTTATATGATTTAGCTAGTATCTCCATAAGTGGCAAATGTAATGGCACATAATTGTAATGGCATTACAACAAAATATTGTCAATCAATCTCACCTCGCCACAAAAACCAGCAAACAGGGCTACAGTTCTTTTTGCTTCCCAATTGTTGATGTCTTCAAAATTATCACCATCCAATATTTCTAGATATTCGATTGTCAAGCCATTAGTATTTGAAATCAATTTGTGCCCCAATGATTCCAATTGTTTTGGGTTGTAATTTCTTTTTTGCTCTTTTAATTCAAAGAGTGTTTTGCAAATGGCCAATGCAGATATTCTTTCTTCTGAAGACAAGCGCATATTTCTACTGCTCATCGCCAAACCATCCTTTTCACGCACGGTTGCACAGCCCACAATTTCAATATTCATTTTTTCATACTGAACAAGTTTTCGGATGATGGCCAATTGTTGAAAATCTTTTTCACCAAAAAAGGCCTTGTGAGGATTTACTATTTCAAATAGTTTTTTAACCACAGTGCAAACACCATCGAAATGCCCCGGTCTGAAATGTCCTTCAAGCCTGGAACTGAGCAGTCCAAAATCCCAATGACCTTTTTCCAGATTTGTATAAATTTCTGAAACTTCAGGAGTGAAAACGGCATTGCAACCTGCCAATTGCAGCATTTCAATATCCCTGTCTAAGGTTCGTGGATACTTCAACAAATCATTGGGATGGTTGAATTGCGTAGGGTTTACAAAAATGGACGAGATAACAAAATCACTTTGTTGCTGCGCTTCTTTTATTAAAGAAACATGACCTTGATGCAATGCACCCATTGTGGGTACAAAAGCAATGCTGCCTCCACGAAGTCGGATTTCATTTACCCATGTTTGGGTTTGTCTAATTGTCTCAAAAACAGCGATTGACACCTGAGTCGAAATATTTGTGTGGGGTCAAACATAAAAATTTGGATTATTCATCAAAGATTTATATCTATTTTTGCCGCGCTTTTATTGCTTTACCTATTTTACAAAGCTTATGAACAAAAAGACCAGAATATTATACGTGTCACAGGAAATACTTCCTTTTTCACCAGAAACGCAAACTGCTACCAGTAGCCGATTCCAACCGCAATATGTGCATGAAAACGGCAAGGAGACAAGGATCTTCATGCCACGCTATGGCAAAATCAACGAGCGAAGACACCAACTGCATGAGGTTATTAGGCTTAGCGGGATGAACCTGATTGTGAACGACACTGACCACCCTTTGATTATCAAGGTGGCAAGTATTCCACAAATTAGACTTCAAGTTTATTTCATTGACAATGAAGAGTTCTTCCACCGCAAGGCATTTTTCCATAGCGAGGATGAGCAGCTATTCCCAGACAATGATATGCGCATGATTTTCTTTACTAAAGGCGTGCTTGAGACGGTGAAGAAATTGGGTTGGGCTCCAGATATCATTCATTGCAATGGTTGGTTTACTTCCTTAGTTGGGCTTTACATCAAAAAACTTTACAAACGTGATCCTCACTTTGCTGAACCCAAAATTGTAACCTCATTTTACAATGATGGTTTCGATGGAGCATTAGATAAAAAGCTTGCTGAGAAAATCACTTTTGATAGTATCAAAATGGAAGACATGGACGTCTTGAAATCTCCAACACATTTGAATCTTGCAAAATTGGCTGCACAATATTCCGATGCTGTAATACTTGGAGAAGATAAAACCCATCCTGAAATTGCAAACTATTGTGTCGAAAATGAAATTCCGTTGCTCCGTTCTTATGAGACATTGGATCAACTTACCGCAGTTGATGAATTTTATGATTACGTGGTGCTGGGAAAGACCGAGCTCGTTGATTAATAAGCCCAAATACCGTATGAGATATAAAAATGGCCTCAAGCAATTGGGGCTTTTTTCCTTTTTTATGTTTATCCTATTTTGTATTGCTTGTAAAAAACAAGACGATAGCATTGGTCAGAATTTATTACCCGGCTCTGACGAAATTTATGTCCTTAGTAACGACACCACACCAATGAATGTAAATTCGTTCGCTGCTGATTTGACCACCTTCCGCACGGACGAAACGTATGGACACGAAAATCTTTTGATCGGCAATTACAATGATCCTGTTTTTGGTCAGGTAAAAACTACCGGATATTTACAATTTGACAAAACCCTGCCAATTGATTTGCCACTGTCCTTTGTGGTGGATTCGGTGGTGCTGAACTTGGTTTATGCTGCCTATTCTTATGGCAAAGAAATTCCGATGAGTTTGAAGGTGCAACAACTCCAACATTCTTTGGACCGAAATGAAGACAATACTGCATCGGATATTGTAGCAACAAATACAGAAAACCTAATCCTGACGGGATATGAGTTGATGCGAATCCCCATGAACAGCCTTTCCTCAGTAAGTCCAAATATGCGCATTCGACTACAGCCCGAGTTTGGCGAAGTTTTACTTCGCGAAGCCCATGACAATGAAAACGGAAACGACTTTTTTGTTGATGATTTTAAAGGAATAGCTATAAGTAGCACCACGCTAGATGGTAAAATATTCGCCATCAGCCACGCACATATTGGAACAAAAATTAGCGTTTATTACAAAGAAAATAATACCTCAGGACAGACTTTGCAGGATCAGAAAATGTATGACTTTTTGGTAAACGACAACTGCGCTGCCTTCACCCATATCGACTACAACCGTGGCAATTCTGATATTCCCAATTTGGATGAAGAAACGGAATTGAATGGCCAAGCCCTTGCTTATATGCAAGCGGGTGCCGGTGCATATATAGAAGTGGATTTTTCGCAATTGGAATGGATGAAACAACATCCGGATGCTATAATAAACAGTGCTGTTTTAATTATGCCTTTTGATTCCTCGTCTTATTTGCCCACCCTGAAATTCGAAGGATATACGAAAAGTGATGCGGGCACATTTACCAAAATATCGGACAAAGTAGAAGGATTTGCCAGAACAGACAATACTTTCAGAGTGGAGCTTACCAAATATATTCAAGATTGGCTGGAAGGTGTTTCGTCAAATTCTACGATCTTTTTTAGACCATCGCCCATTCTTTATATAAACAGAGTAGTGCTGCATGGCCCAGAACATAGCCCCATAAGATCGCAAAACATGCGGCTATCCATCACCTATACCATCGACTAGATTTTCTTCAACGTTTTCAAGGTCAAATAAAAATTTAAACCCAAAGTAACATGTGTGGAATTGTTGGATTTATAGGAAACAACCAAGCCTACCCGATATTGGTGAAGGGCTTGCAACGCTTGGAATATCGCGGTTATGACAGTGCTGGTGTGGCAATGATTGACAATGGCGATTTCAATCTTTACAAATGCAAAGGCAAGGTGGCGGAATTGGAAAAACTGGTAAACGACAAAGTGATTGAAGGCACCATCGGCATGGGACATACCCGCTGGGCAACGCATGGTGTTCCAAACGATGTGAACGCGCACCCCCATTTGTCGGGCGATGGCAATCTTGTTTTGATTCATAATGGCATCATCGAAAACTACGCATCGCTGAAGGAAGCTTTGAAACTTCAAGGTCATACTTTCATAAGCGATACTGACACCGAAGTGCTTGTGCATTTTATCGAGGATGTGAGACTAAAAACTGGAGTTGACCTTTTCGAAGCCACCCGTATTGCGCTTAGCGAAGTGATAGGTGCGTATGCAATAGTGGTGATGGACAAGCGCAATCCTGACCAACTTATATGCGCTAAAAAATCAAGCCCTTTGGTGATTGGCGTTGGTGTGGATGGCGATTTTTACATTGCATCGGATGCCACACCTATTATTG
>JAYSWI010000579.1:0-9836 GCA_043718125.1 Flavobacteriales bacterium | reverse complement strand
CCAGTCGAAACCAAATACATCCGCCAATCCGAAATTGTCTCTTCCAAAATATCCGGAAAGAAACACCCTGTTTTTATCGTTGATGCGATAGTTGCTTTTCACATTCAGATCATAGAAATATAGAATTGAACTTTTTATATCTTCTTTGGAAGACAACTTTAGAAAAACATCCGCGTAAGTTCTGCGTGCGCTTATGATGAAAGAGCCTCTGTCTTTCACAATTGGAGCTTCGAGCGTAAGTCTGGAGGAGATAAGTCCAAGGCCTCCTGTGGCTCCAAATTTTTTTGCATTGCCATCTTTCATTTTAATATCCATTACTGAAGAGGCCCGCCCACCATACTCCGCAGGCATTCCTCCTTTATAGAGTGTTACATCTTTTAGCGCATCACTATTGAAAACCGAAAAGAAACCAAGCAAGTGCGATGCGTTGTAAACTGGGGCTTCATCTAATAAAATTAAGTTTTGATCAGACCCGCCACCACGCACATAGAATCCGCTGCTTCCTTCACCGGCACTCTTCACTCCTGGTGTCATTTGTAATATTTTGATGATGTCTTTCTCTCCAAACAAAACAGGAACGGATGCGATACTTTTTGGATCAAGTCGCGTCACTCCCATCTCGCTGCTTCGCACATTTTTGTCGGATCGATCATCTTCTATCACCACTTCTGCTTTGGTTTCAGTGGACTCTGCTACTTGTATATTGAGTGATTGATTTTTGTCCAATTCAATGGCAATTTCCTTAGTGGAATAGCCCATATATTCGATTAACAATTTGTAATTGCCTCGTGGTAATGTGAGTGAAAAAAATCCATAACCATTGGTGGCAGCACCTTTGTTGGGTATTTCTTTTACTGATACAATGGCGCCAATAAGGTCTTCGCCATTTCTTTCGTCCTTCACACTTCCACTGATGGTGAAGTTTTGCGCAGCGCAATTGCAACTAACAATAACTAAAATGGACAGGGCCAAAATTGTTTTTTTCATAAGTAGTCTTTCAAATTTCATTAAAAAAAAACTCAAAATTGAACTGTCGAATTTTTCGCGAAAATGAAGTTGTTATATCTGTTGCAAAATTGATTTGTGCTGAATGGTTTTGATTTGATTTTTTTTACCCAATGAGAACGTTGAGCGGCTAGCCTCGGTTGAACTCACCGTTTTCTTGAATCAACAATGGCATAATTTGATATGCTATGAAAAGGCAATATTTTTTTCACACAAAAAACACATATTTGCGCAATGAAAAAAAAGCGTATCGCCATGTTTCAGCACATTTTGGCTTCCAAGCCGGTGCGTGGTCCAATGATTTTTTTTCCCATATTTAATTCAGAATATCAGAACAATTCGAACACACAATTCGAACTTTACTATTTGCTGCGGACCGATGATGTTGGAGCACTCTCCAAAAGGTTTGGAAGCACCACCCTTGGAGTAAAAAATATCATCATTTTACCAGAGAGAAATCATCGATTTAAAAAAATAGTTGAGAACTTGGAGTTGATTTGGCATTTGTTCAAGTTGCGAGTAGACTTGTTGTACTTGGCCAATGTGGACGATACTTTAGAACCAGCTCCTGCACTCAGAGTGTTGCAGAAATTGAGCAGTTTATGGAAAATAAAAAAGACTTATGCCGTCACTTACAATGGATTTCCCGCAGCATACAATGCCAACTATACCGGTCAGTTTGAGGGCATAAAAAAGTACGAGGCGTTTTTTAGAGAGATTCATCTTGACGGTGTATACACTTGGTATGATGACGTGATAGACTGGATTGCAACCTGCGAAATGTTTAAATCAAAGCCTATTGTGCGCACCATTCAAAGTCGTTTTTGTGATACAAAAAAGTATTATCCAGATGAAGAAAAAAATAAAATAATAGTGTGGGCAGGAGCTTTGGTTGCCTACAAAAGGCCTGAAATGTTATTGCAAGCCATAGAAGCTATAAATAATAAAAGACCAACATTGCTTGAAGGTTGGAAAGTGATTTACTCGGGCAGTGGCAATTATTCTGCAACATTGAAGGAACTGATAGCAGCAAAAAAAATAGAACATCTTATAGAAGTGCGCGAAGCATCCGATAATTACCATGTCTTGCTCAACGATGCCACATGTATGGTAAGTACCCAAACATTAGATCATTTCCCAAGCTTGGCCATCAATGAAGCAATGGCATCGGGTTGCGCCATTATAGCCACTAATGTGGGTAGGGCGCATCTGTTCGTAAAGCATGGCATCAATGGTTACCTCACCACAACTGATGATGCAGAGGGCATCACCAACGCATTGATTTTGTTTTTGGAACAATCAGATACAGGACGACAAGACATGATGCAGGCCAGCCGAAACGAATGCGAAACAACACATACAGCGGATAATTTTATTAAGCAAATTGATTCTTTTTGGAACGAGGTGCTCGCTGCGAAATGAAGCAGCCAAACACGATGTTTTACTTTCACACCCTAAAAATATTCTTATCTACATGACACCTTCAGAAACATCGCTTGATTCCCTATTTAGATACCACCGATGGCGTCAAAGGATACCATTGGGCGACAATCTGGAAACCCCGGGAACTAATTTTAGCAGCGAGTGGGAAGCAACATTTTTACCGGAGTCATTGGCTGCAAAAACTTTTTTGGATGTCGGCTCAAACGATGGAATGTTTTCTTTTCTTGCCGAATCTAAAGGAGCCACAAGGGTTGTTTCTACCGACATTTATCACCATGATGATAATAGCCACATGACCAATGGTTGGAATAAAACAGGAATTGATTTAGCAAAAAATTTTCTAAACTCAAAGATTGAAATTCAAGGCAAGAGCATTTATGAATTGGACAAAATAGAGGGCAAATTTGACGTGGTCTATTGTGCCAACGTGATGTCTTGGTTGAAGGATCCTTTAAGGGCACTCGAGCATTTGGCATCCAAATGCTCCAATACACTTTTGCTTCGCGAGGATCTTTCCAAAGTGCAATCAAAAGCACCGATGTTGGAATTGGTCCACAACTACAATTCTGAAAAACCGACATGCTTTTACAACCCAAATAAGGCTTGGTATGAATCCACTTTGAAAGGAATGGGTTTTGTCAATATCGAGTTCAAACTGATAGATGAAAAAGCGATTGCTCAAAACAGAATCAAGCACTTTATCAAATATCTTATTCCAAAAGAAACTGAAATATTTGAATCGCCTTTTGACCTGATTTCAGCGCGAAAAACAGAGGCCGATCTGAAGCCAAGAAGTACATATACATACCACGATTTTGTTTATTTCCCAAGAGTCGGCTGGTTCAAAAAAAGTGCGCTAACCTTGATGCAGCAACACGAGACCGCATCCGATTCCGGGTTTAAATATTTGGCAAAAAAACTTTTAGGAATGAATAAGGAATGGCCACAGGTAAATCACAGTATCACTGCTACAAGAAGCTGAGGGCATGGAAATATGGCATTGCAATGAAGAAAAGTTTTGGAACAGTTCACTTCATACAAAATGATGAAAGGTAAAAACCAAACCGAAGCAAATCTCAATTTTGTAAAGATGAAAAAACACAAGCTCACCATTGTTTTTATTGGCATTTTCTGCTTTTTACAGCATAATACCGAGGCACAATCTCCATACAAAAACATTCAATTAGACAAGCAGGTAAACAACTACGAATATCCCCCATGCGAACCTTCCATCTGTATTGACCCAACCAACTCCTCGCACATTGTAGCAGGAGCAATTTTGAATAGATCATATTATAGCATTGACTCCGGCAATACTTGGATTAAAAATGAATTGACCTCGAAGTATGGCGTCTATGGCGACCCTTGTGTTATCGCAAATAATAAAGGCGATTTTTATTATTTTCATTTGGGCGATCCCACAGGCAAGGGCTGGAAAAGCGACAGATTGTTGGAGTGTATTGTCTCACAAAAAAGTACCGACAAAGGCAAAACATGGAGCACGGGCAGTGCCATTGGAAGCAACGCCCCAAAAGATCAGGACAAGCAATGGGCTATTTCTTCGGCAGATTCCAAACGCCTTTATTGCACTTGGACTCAATTTGATAAATACGAAAGTAAAGTACCAACTGACAGTTCTAACATCATGTTCTCGTGTACAAATAGCAAAGCGAAACGATGGAAAAAGGCCAAACGCATAAACGAAGTTGCGGGCAATTGTGCGGATGATGATGGAACTGTAGAAGGTGCTGTACCTGCTAGTGGGCCAAATGGAGAAGTCTATGTTGCGTGGGCGGTAAACAACAAAATTTATTTCGATAGATCTTTTGACCAAGGAAAAACTTGGTTGAAACACGACATTGTTGCGGC
The DNA here is from genome assembly GCA_043718125.1 of Flavobacteriales bacterium. Lineage (GTDB taxonomy): Bacteria > Bacteroidota > Bacteroidia > Flavobacteriales_D > Sanyastnellaceae > JANNVZ01. Next base: position 5,519 of record JAYSWI010000579.1, on the reverse strand, counting down.
CACCATTTATGGTGGATGGAACCATGACATTCCGGGAATAATGCGGTGCAATGGGATGCCTGTATTGGTTTGTGACAATAGCAACTCAGCCAACAAAGGCACTTTGTATATCTGTTGGGCCGACACAAAAAATGGCGATGACAACACCGATGTTTGGATCATCACATCAAAAGACAAAGGCAATACTTGGACTGCGGCACTCAAAGTGAATGATGATATTTCCGACAAGCATCAATTTTTTCCTTGGCTGGCTATTGACCAAACCAACGGCCACTTGCATGTAGTTTTTTACGACAGAAGAAACCATGACGACAATGCCACCGATGTCTTTCTTGCCACTAGCACCGATGGCGGAAATACCTTTAAGAATGAGCGTATTAGTGACAGTGCATTCACACCCACATCCGATATTTTTTTTGGTGATTACAATAACATCAGCGCGCACAATGGTGTGGTGCGACCTATTTGGACAAGGCTAGAAGATGGATTGCTCAGTGTTTGGACAGCTTTGATAGAGCGTTGAGGAGCGATTGGATTTTTGATTGCCGCTAAATGTTCTTCTGCTTAGAGCAAAATGGAATTGGATAAAAAATGCTATTTCGATATGAAATTACAATGAATCCACAATCAAAACAACGGGCGTTTCGATGATGTTGCTCCAATTGCCGGCCCTGTCCTGCAACTGCACTTGAAAGGATGTGGATTCCTGTGTTCCTGATCCAAGTATAAATAATGGATCAAGGGTCAAAACATAACTGCCTTTTATGTGCAATATATTTTCTTCGGGTGTCATAGGCGGAATATGAAACCAATCGTAATCGCCAAGTCTGGCATCTAATACGCGCAAAGAATAGTCGTCAGGATCTTGCTCACCTAAGTCGCCTTGGTAGTCTTCATAGCTAAATATTATCTGCACTGAATTATTGAATTGCTCAATGGTGCTTGCTGATACCGAACTGAGCGCAATGATGGGAGCAAGGGGATCAACGTCTTCTTTTTTCTTGCAAGAAATGAAAAGCAGAATAATGAACAGAAACATCAGCAGCGTTTGCAATTTAATTTTTTTCATACCTATTTCTTTATTGCACTTTAAGTGAGAAAAGTAAGTACCAGAAATATTCTGATGACCCATGAGGGATTTCAGTTATTTCAGGTTGCACACCATCGTCCAGATAACAACGCAAGTAATAGTCGTCACCCGCTGCCAGAGCGCTAAGGTCAATGGTAGTTTTGTAATAAAACGACTGCGGTTCATTGCCAAAGTCCAAGGCCATTATTGGCGATTGTAAAGAAAAGTTGGTTGGGATGGCGGTAGAGAAATCGGAAAGACTAGTTGAACCTTTCAAGCTGATATCCACAAATTGTGTGAGCAAGGCGTTGTCATCATAAGCGAAAATCCAAACATCAACAAGTTCGGAGGGTACTTCAATGGCACCTATGCCCAAGGGCGGATCGGTTTGGCGTGGATAAGGGTCGGTGGTATTATTGTGCGGAAATATTGCTAGGCCATAAACAATAGGCGGGGTGTTGGCCGTGGCAGAAGGAGCAGAATTGCCATTCATGTCTTTGGCTCCTGCGTTTATCCAATCGGTTATTTTTGAAATGTAAAAATCCTCGTTGCCCACCCAGTCGCTGTCAAAAACTTCTAATGGCATCATGCCACTTGTGAAAGGAATTTCTGTTGTGAGACGTGCATGAATGAACGACATATCAGCATTGTAGGGTACAACGCGATATTGGAAAGAGTTAAGTGGGTCGTTGGAAATAACGGCATGGTTCACCAATGAATTGTAGCTGCTGGAAATAGATCGAAACTCCGGCTCGAAACTGCCATCATGACAACCACTGTTGGCACAAGTTGGCTTGAATATTTTGCCATGCAACCAAGCGAAGTTTGTATTTGGTATGTCATCCACATCCGGATTGTCGTTTTGTACCACTGGTGGAATATTGGAATATGGATTTGTAACATCGCCTGTGTTCTTCTTGCAAGCCACAATGAAGCACAGGCCGCAAAGCATAACAAAAAACACGGAGGTTGTATTGCTTGCAATTGGTTTTCTAAACAGTATATTCATAGTTTATTATCCTAAGAAAGTAGTGGTGTTGGCCTGAATGTTTATGTTGGGAACGAGCACATTGGAAATGCCAAAAATATCGGCCACTGTAAACATGGCATTGGTAACTAGTTGTGCATTGGTTCCATCCACAACGGTGTTTGGACTAAAGCCAGGCCCCACGCCAAGTGCCCATATATCCAACGAATTTTCATCACTATGGTCAAATGAGGCCCAATCATTTTGGTCCAGAATGGTGTTGAATTCTAGATTTCTTCCGCATTCAGGAATGCAGATCATGTTCGTGTTGCCGGCAAGTGTGGGATGGCTTTGTATCATATTCCACAAGTGGCCAATGGCATGGTCAGCACGGTGCAGGGCAGAAACATATCCTGTGTAATTGCCGTGGCAAACGTCAACCGCATTTAGGTTTAAACATAAAAAGGATGGTTCAAAATACTCAAGCAGCTCGCAGGCAAAACCAACATTGATGGCGTCACCATTGTCGGTAACGGGTGGCAGGTTGATAGTACCGTTTTGTACTTTTTCATACATCAAATTCATGAACTCTTTTATCTGTTGTTTTTCTTCTTCAGTGTTGCCTAAGGCAGCAGCGGATCCGCCATATTGTGCAAAAGTGTTGTCCAAAAACGCCTTTAACTTATACATCGGTGACAGTTCATTTTCGGGGTGGTATATTTTGCCATGGCCCAAGTGCTGAAAACTGGTGTCGTTGAAGGTAATCGAAGGCGCTAAAAAATTCGCACCATACTTGATTCCATAATCAGGATTAGCGCTGTAGTTGAGCAACGGAACAGAGCCGTCAATACCATTGCCAACAAACCAAGTGTCGGTTGCGGCAAGGCCGGCATGTCTGCGCAAGTACTCAAAAATGGTCGGATTTGTTGGGCGTTGTTTTAAGCCTTGGCCATCGGCCCGTATGCCTTGCAAAATACTATTGAGGCCACCGTAATGTCCGGCATACAACGCTTTCACATCAGTGAACAACTTGCCTTGTTCTTGCAAGGTGGTGCTCAATATGGGGGGTATCGGATTGATGCCGCCTTCTCCCGTGCCATACACAATTTTCATAGTTGGAGCGGCACCTGTCAACATGTTGTACATGATGTTGCCCTCATAAGGCTCGCCTACTTGGCTTTGGGCCAAGTATCCTTTGCCTAGGCTGTCTTGGTAACGCACACCACCAGCGAACATAACCAAAACTACGTGTTCAGCACTGCGTGATCCAGATGGTGCAAATAGCCTTCCGCTAGGCAAGATATATGGAGCTACCAACGCACCCGCAGTGGTCAACGCTCCCTTCTTCATGAATTCTCTTCTTTTCATGTGTTTTGTCTTTGATGTTTTATTACTTCAATAATTTCTTTGATAAATAATTCCGAAACACTCTACAATTCAAAAAATCAATAATTCTCCAAATCAATAATACTGATACTCATTGGAGATGGCAAATGCGAAGTAGATATGTTCTGGAGTTAGTTGCGGATTGCTGGTGATGAAATTGTTGATCCAAGTTTTTTCTGCTTCGTTGGGTGTGCGCACAAAAAACCTTTTGTAACTGTCTTCAATGAAAGCGTCCAGGTCAGCATTCATCTCCGCTGCAGTTGGCATTTCAACTCCTGTTTCGTTGAAGAAATTGCTGATAAGTACCTCCCTTGCTATGTCTTTGTCGCCTATACTTTGAAAGGCTTGGTCCAATTCGAAAACTTCGCCACTGGACATGGCCAATTGAAACAGGCTGGTGTGCAGAATGCTGATAAATTGTTGATTGCTTTTCAACTTTTCCTTTTCTGCTGCGCTGCTATATAGTTGCACATTGTTTAATTCGAATAAGCCTTCCTTGTCCACTTTTTTGCACGATGCCACTGCTGCTGCGGCCAAAGCCAAAGCCGCAAATGCACCGTTTAATTTATGATTGGACTTACAATGTACTCCATCGAAAAATGACACGGGCTGCAACTGTTCTATCGCATTTGCATGTTGTTCTTTTTGCATCTTATTCTTTTTAGTTAATGACTTTTTGTAATCAATAATTCTTTTCTGATATATTACAAATATCTTTTAAAGATTGCTTATTCAATTGCGATCAAACATCATTCAAATCCTGCATATTCATCAGTAATTGCGATGGCCAGTTGCACGGCTTTAATATTCTGTCCATCATTGAATACATCGAGCTGATTGAACACCTCTATCGTTTCGGGTTCTCTGCTTAATAAATTGGAATACGCCCAGCGTATCATGCCCTCAGCAAATTCATTGTGGCTGGTCAGCAGTTCTAAGTAATCTACTTTGCTGTTGATCAGTTGGCCAAACAACAATCCCGGGCCATTAAATTCTATGGGGTCGTTGGCTTGTAGGAGTTCCGCTTCAGTTGGATAGCGGAAGTACAAATCGTTGAATGTGGCGTTGGTGAAATTGAAAGTGCCCATGTTGATGTCGTCATATACCACGTTGTAGCACATCGAATAGCACATCTGCCCAATAGTGATAGCACCGGTGCGCAGGTTTTCATTGCTTTCTATGGCGGCCAGCATTTTGTTGGCTTCGGCCCGCAGTATTTCAAAACCAAAGGTGTTGCCTATCATGCTATCTTGAACGCTTAAGTAGTAGTAAAGATTATACGATTCATACATATCGCTTTCTGATGCACCAGCTAAGAAACGCGCTTTGTGGTCTTCGTACATTTTGCGGTGGAAGGCGTGGTTCAGCGATACATCTCCAGCAAGTGGGGCGGTGCTGTTCATCAAATTATTGACTACCGCAGTGCGCGCTGAGGCAGACAAGTCAGCTGCTTCTAGCGCGGTCACGTCTGCACTCATTTCCACATCCGTTGGCTCGCGCCCTATGAGGTCTATGTAAAGCCGGTTCACATAATTTTCGACCAGCAGCGTGCTTACTTCATTGTAAAGTGGAATAGTGTTGTCAGTAAAGGTGACTATTTCCTTTTCCTTTTTGCAACCAAATAGTGCAGAAATTAAAAGTATCCTGAAGAAAAATGGTTTGTTCATTCCTTGGATTTTGTATTGCGGAAAAGTATTTCCTTTTTGGGTTATTCCAAACGCGGATAAAAATATTTTGGAGTGGTTTAAACTTGAAAAGGAATCAACAGCGAGCAAAAAGAACCGCGCTTTCTATTTTCGCCCCCGCAAAAACAAAGCACCAATGCGAATAATAGCTCAAATACCACACGCCAAATTGAAGATTTCTATTTTTCAGTACAATGAAAAATACATCATTGAAATGGAGGCGGGGCAATACAAGCAGACTTTTAAGATTGGGGTAGAAAGTGTGAGTGGAGTGGATGGCGTGAAGGAACTTTGTACTGATGTTTTGGTGGAGAATGCACTGCAAAGATTCAACGCGATGCACACTGATTTTTCGCAAGCTTTTCAGAACCTTTCAAACAAATAATATAAAGACATGATTGCAAAAATTTCT
>JAYSWI010000578.1:0-3239 GCA_043718125.1 Flavobacteriales bacterium | reverse complement strand
ATTGAGCGCATTATTTCCTCCCCACGCTTCTGTCCTGCCAAGGCATTCTTTGTCTTCCAAACCGAGCGTGCTATAGTATATATGATTTTATACACACTGTCGTTAACTCCCTCGGTCTGCATCCATTTCAGGTGTTGCTCTGCTATGGGAAGCACCTTTTGATATTGTTCATCATTGAACAATGAGTCAATCACTTGCATGCGTTGCGTGTAGAATGAAGCGTCCCATTTTTGGGCAACAAGCAAGTGACATGCGTAAAGGAAAGAGGCAAGCAATAGAGTTTTCTTACACATGACCATTTATTCTTTGACTCCCTCAGTTATGTGCCGAATGTCTGCCCTGTAGGGCGAATCGGAACGAGGTGAAATCGAACGGATTTTTTCAAATTGTTTCAATTGAAGATAGGAGAGCACCGCATACCACTCTGCTTTATTATGCAATGATGATTCTGTCATTCGTGTGACTACCTCAAAATTGCTTGATGCCCTTTCATACTGCTTCATATTGAAATGACTAGCGCCTATATAGTAAATAAGTGTATCGTTTTGCGGATTTGCATTTAGCAATACTGTCCACTTCCCAATGGCCTTTTCATATTGCTCATTTTTGTAGTCCACCATGGCATCATGAAATGCGAATTTGTCCATGGCACTCATGGGGACAGGCAGACCCATATCTATTGCAGCGTACTGGGCGAACAATTTTTCATCCGCTGAAGGTGCATTGAGCAAGAATAGACCCGCAGCAAAAAGAAGTGCAACACCCGCAGCTATAGCATACCAAAATCTCCCGTTACTGAGTGAACGTATGTCAACATGATGATGTATTTGAAGCAGTCTTTGTTTCATAGCACCAGCCTGAACAGTATTCATCAACTCCTTTTGCAAAGTAACCTCTTGTGCAAGTGCTTCATCTGCTTGCAACGTAGTTTCAAACAGCGACTGCTCATCTGAAGTCATTTGCTTAAGCAGATACTTCTCTATTCTTTCAAATTGTTCTTGTGATATTTCTTTTTTGTCACTCATTGTTTGCTCTTCTCCTTGTTTTCAATATGCATTTTGCGCAGTTGCATCATGCAGCGGTACTTCATGGTGCGCAGTGTTGTCGCATCATACTGCAACTCCACTCCTATTTCTTCCAGACTCTTCTTATCATAGTAAAAGCGATTCAATATCTCTTTGCATTTATCACCCAGTCTTACATATATGCTTTGCATATATGCAATGTTGTCTTCTGCCGTTTCTGATTGCACCATTGATTCATCCGCCTTGTTCTCCAACTCATCAGCTTCTATGCGCATTGTTGTTTTGTATCGCTTCGACTTCACCCTGTCCAGCCATTTGTATTTGGCAATCTGAAAGATGTAGGCCCCAAGAGACGCATCAGTTGCAGGCTGATATTTTTCATCCTTCACATTCAGCCAGGTGGCTATCACAGCTTCCTGAAAAATGTCCATCGCATCCGCATCAGTGCCATTATTTTTCTTTACATAGTTGCGCACCATAGCTAAGTTGCTTTTATAAATGAATTCAAGCGCAGTCGCTTGACTGTTCTTAAATCCTGCCAATAATTGCTCAGAAGAATATGTATCGGTCAGCTTTCGCAATGCCTGTTAGTTGAGATTGGTTAATTGCCGCAAAATAAAACAACCAACTGCTTACTACAACATCAGTCTGCTAATGAATGAGCTATCTACTTTCTCCCTTCAAGGTGCATTATCGAATAAAAAAGCGAATGTGAACAGGCTAAGAAGAGGTTTTTTCACCCTGTGAAAAACTTGCCCGATTTGCCTGCGGGCAGGCCTACATTCGCGCCACTTAAAAAAATTCTTACTTTAAAAATGGAGAATTCCTTATGCAATTTGTACTCAACAAAGAGCTGCTTTCTGAACTGCATCAATGGATAGCGGATGGGAATGACAATGCCATTGCTGAATCCATAGCCGATGCGCACCAAGCCGATGTGGCAGAGTTACTAAACGAACTCCGACCCGATGAGGCGGTGTATATCTATAAACTTTTAGATGAAGAAAGAGCAGCCGATGTGCTTTTGGAATTGGACGAAGACGTTCGCGAAAAAGTACTTTCAAGCCTTACCAGTCGTGAAATTGCAGAAGAACTCATTGAGAATATTGATTCTGATGATGCCGCTGATGTTATTGCAGAACTTCCCGAAAAAAAGCAAGAAGAAGTTATTGCCTTGCTGGAAGATGAAGAGCAGGCAAGCGATATTATTGATCTGCTTACTTATGAAGACGGTACTGCTGGTGCGCTGATGGGAAAGGAACTTGTGCGTGTGAATCAAAACTGGACTGTGGCGCAAGCCATACGCGAAATGCGCAAACAAGCTGAGGACATTGAAAACATATATACCATTTATGTGGTAGATGACAAAGACTTATTACTTGGCACATTGAGCATGAAAACCTTGGTATTGGCCAGTAGTAGCCTGCGTGCAACGGTGCGCGAATTATTTAAACCAACCAATGTGCGTAGTGTTTTTGTGCATACGCCAGAAGAAGATGTAGCCAACATCATGGAGAAATATGACCTCGTTGTAATTCCGGTGGTGAATGAATACAACGCTCTTGTAGGTCGCATCACCATTGATGATATAGTGGATGTGATAAAGGACGAAGCCGACAAAGATTACCAGATGGCCAGTGGTATTAGCGAAGATGTGGAGCACAGTGACAGTATTTGGATACTCACACGTGCTCGTTTGCCGTGGTTGTTGATAGGCATGGCTGGAGGTGTTATTTCCGCAAATATCATTGGCTTTTTTGACATCAGCAGAAACTTAAAAATGGCTTTGTTCATGCCGCTCATAGCAGCTATGGGAGGCAATGTAGGAGTGCAAAGCGCAGCCCTTGTTGTGAAGGCATTGGCGAACCAAAGCGCATTGGACGAAACGCTTTGGCAAAAACTTGCCAAAGAATTGGGTGTTGGAATGTTGAATGGATTTATTTGTTCATCCGTTCTTCTGCTTATCAGTTTATTATTTAGGGTAGAATTGTCTTTGTGTATTACTGTGAGTATTGCACTTTTTTGTGTCATCATTTTCGCCAGTTTCTTTGGCACTTGGATACCCATGACGCTCAATCGGTTTAAAATAGATCCTGCACTTGCTACTGGTCCGTTTGTTACCACACTCAACGATATTTTTGGATTGATCATCTATTTCGCGGTGGGTCATTTTATAGCTGGTAAAATGGATAGTTCGACATTGGCAGAGACTAT
>JAYSWI010000577.1:0-3240 GCA_043718125.1 Flavobacteriales bacterium | reverse complement strand
CTAAATCAAAAGCGACACTCAATCCCTTCTGTCCGGCTGCGAGGTTTTTTCTGTAGAATGCATTGCTTTCTTCTGCTGTACTAAACCCTGCATATTGCCTGATAGTCCATGGGCGAATGGTGTACATGCTGGCGTATGGCCCGCGAAGGAATGGGGAGGTGCCTGCGGAGAATTTTTGATGTGAATAGAACATATTTTTTTGGAACACGGATGGGACGGATTGAACGGGTTTACGCGGATAGGTTTTTTGTATAGCCCCCATTCAAACTTTGCTTTTTATCATTGTCAAAGATTTTTCTTTTGAACTCAGGCTTTACACCAAAGTTTAATAGCAAGCCTACTTCAATATCAGTTGCACGTAAATAATTGAGAAGTTGACATTCGTCCTCATAACAAAGTGATTCACTTGCTTTCAATTCAAGAATAACCAGATTGTTCACCAACACATCAGCGCAATAATCCCCCACATTTTCGCCATCGTAAAACACGGTGATTCCAAGTTGCTGTTGCGCTAACAGGCCTTGCTTACGCAGCTCAATGACCAAAGCCTTTTCATACACTCTTTCCAAGAATCCAAAACCAAGGGTATTGTAAACCTTGTAATAAGCCTTAATAATTTGCTCTGTGATTTCGCTGTGCTTCATTATTGTTTCCATTTTGTCAATTTTTTTTTAAATAATTAAATAAATCTGTGCAAACCCGTTCAATCCGTCCCATCCGTGTTCCCGAAAACACTCCAAACTCTTTCCTTCAATTGCCGTTCGATTTCTTCTATGTAGTAAGAACCTTCAGCGGCATTCAGCGCCTCGTTCAGGTAACTTTCTTCTATAAGCAAATGCTGAACGTTTCGTGCGAGGCGCAGTGAATTTTCGTTGTTCCAATCCCCGTCATGGGGTGTTACACATACTGCATTTGCACCACCAAGTATTGCGCTCATGGCTTGTGTTGTTGCGCGAAGTAGGTTGCTGTTCGCGTCTTCTTTGTCTTGCGTTCTTGATGATGTCTCGGCATAGATGAATGTGTTGGTTGAACAATCATGCTGAGGCCTAAACGACTTTACCACATCAGCCCATAAGGTTCTGAAGGCGCGAAGCTTTGCAATTTCAACGAAGTAAGAAGAACCAATAGACAATGCAAATTGAATCATCGCACTTGCATCATCTATCGATACTGTGCTTGCAGTTAAGTTCTGCAACAATGATTTTCCTTTCTCTAAAGCACTGCGCAATTCATCCACAACATTGCCGCCTGCATTGTGTATGCTGATGCTTTCAAACACGCAAGTTTTGAAAAGACTAAAGTGTTGTGCAGCATACTTCGCCAAAGCAAGTTGCTCATTATCATTCAAATTTTTGGTTGCGCACACAGAACCGCGAAGTGTTTTTGTATCGAGATTTTTTGCTTTCGCTTTTTCCGCAAACCACTTTGCGAGCTGCAATGGATTTTCACTTCTGAAATGAATGGCAACGAACTCGAACAACACATTATTCAACACCACATCAAGATCAGATGAAGAAAGAATATCTGCATCAATACCTATTGAATTGACTCCGCCATTGAGTGATTGCAGGATGAGGCGGTTGACTTCCTTTAGGTCGGTGCCTGAAATGGTTTGATGGACAAACCAGCTTTGAGCTGCGAGCTGCGAGCTGCGAGACAATATATTCTTCTCGCTATCCATTGAGCCATGTTCACGGCCTACTAGATATGGTTCCAGCACCAGCCCATTCTTATCCTTCCAAACAATAGCTTCGTAAGGCTTGTCACCCAATTCTTTTTGCACACGTTTCTTCCATTCATCGAGGGATGATGGTTTGAATTCATTAAAATCTAATTTGGGATTCATTGGGTCAAAACTAAACTGCGAGTGCAACCATCAAGAATGAAATTTGATCGATTGCAACTATGATTTGTAAATCCCCTACCCTGCACTATCAAAGGCTTCAATGATTTTGCGCACCAACTTGTGTCGAACCACATCGCTGGTATTTAGTTCTATTATAGAAATGCCCTCAATACCACGCACCAAATCCACTGAACGCAACAGACCACTTGGCTGGTTGCGCGGCAAGTCCACTTGTGTGGCATCACCAGTGATGATAAATTTGGCATCGCGCCCCATGCGAGTAAGGAACATTTTCATTTGATTCACGGTTGCATTTTGTGCTTCATCGAGAATTACAAAAGCCTTGTCCAAAGTGCGTCCACGCATAAATGCAAGAGGTGCTATTTCAATGGTTCGTTTCTCGATGTAGTCAGCAAGTTTTTCATACGGAATCATATCGGACAATGCATCATATAGCGGTTGCATGTATGGATCAAGTTTTTCCTTTAAGTCACCGGGTAAGAAACCAAGATTTTCACCCGCCTCTACAGCAGGACGGGTGAGAATTATTCTTTTTACATGCTTTTCTTTCAATGCGCGAACAGCCAGCGCAACAGCAGTGTATGTTTTTCCACTACCTGCAGGGCCAATTGCAAACACCATATCATCCTTATCGCAAGCCTCCACCATACGTTTCTGATTGGGTGTTCGGGCTATAACGCGATTGCCACCAGGTCCAAACAATAGCACCTCATCGCCATTGGCAGTGGTGTTGGAAGGTGCAGCATCATCTCCATCCAGCATTTGCTCTAAAGCGTGCATAGGTAAAGAGTTATAGCGCATAAGATGATCCAACAATTGACCGAGTTTTGATTCAAAACTATCTATCTGGGCATCGTCACCATTTACTTTGATGTGATTGCCGCGCGCTACTATTTTTAGCTTTGGATATCGACTTTGTATAAGTTTGAATTTGGAGTTGGTGGCACCAAAAAATTCCAAATGATCTACTTCTGGTAGAATGATTTCTTTTTCCGTCAATCGTTAATTCCTTGTTTGATAAGTTGAACAAAAAGTGTGTGTGACAAACATAAACGTATTTCAAATTTGTGCAGCGCATTGTTCAGGCATTTTGAGACACATTTATTGATGATTGATGTCCCGATAGATTGAATCTATCGTTAGGTCTCAAAACCTGGTTATCGGGCTGATTCGCCTTTCTCCCTTGCTAACAGTTTATGAACGCAAATGAACAAGTTATCAAATTCCACCAAACCCCCTTGTTGATACCATCTACATCATCATATTTTATTGAAGTATTATTCAGAGGGCAATTCTAAAGGCTATCGGGACGGCTTGCGGCCACCCAGAGTGTTTTTGTTTTCTTTCAATCACTGTTGAGCATCACCCTTCTT
>JAYSWI010000576.1:0-3242 GCA_043718125.1 Flavobacteriales bacterium | reverse complement strand
TTGGCTGGTTTGGCAAAAAATACCAGCCAAGCATATCGCTGAAGGAAAATTCTTGTAGTAGTCGATATAAGTCGAAAAAATCCTTCTTTGTACTTCTGCGCGAAATGGTCTCCAATTTCATCGCAGCAATATCTCTTTTGTCTAGCATCCTAATACCATCTGCGCTATCAATGGAAAAAGATGTTGGTATCTATATGGAAGAATGTCAACTTTTACATCGTCAATCAGCAGATGCAAGGCTTTCTCGCTTTGATTGATGATGGCCAAATTATCAAAATCACTCTGCAACTGCTGGCAAAGCTCTGGTGCGTTAAAGGGAGCTTCTGAAAACAAATCGAGATCAATAGAAATGCGATGACCACATTGTAAAGCAAGTGCTGTTTCTCCAACTAAAAAGTGATTCGACAAATACTTTTTAGCGCACAATGCGCTTAATAATCCCCGCGTTTTGGGAGCGATTGTCTCAAGGTGTAGCATGTCAGTTCTTCAAGCGGGATTTGAAATATATGATGGCCGTAATACATGGTTATTTCATCCAAATATTGAATGTTTTTTATTTCATTTCGAATTTCATTTCTGCCATAAAACGCAACCAAGTGGCGAAACTCTTCGAGTTTACCTCTTGTAAGTACCCTTTCAATGATTGCCAATGCGTGCGTTTTGGGATTTACACTATTGGGATTGGTGTCCCAAAAGAGTGTATCAGACAATTCATATTTCTTTTCAACATCCAGAAACATGCGGTGAATTTAAGAATGGATGCAAAACCCAAAAGTCCGATATGCAAGCGTTGTCAAGATTGAGAAGTTTTGAACTTGAGAATCTAATCCAAAGAAGTAAAACGAAGTCCTACTTTCGCGCCCTCATTTTAATAAAACGGCATTGTTCAAAATAAAAAGACAGTGCACACAACATGAGCGATTCTATAAAGCACGAGTGTGGTATAGCACTTATCAGACTGAAGAAACCTCTACAGTTTTACTCCGACAAATACGGCACTGCGTTTTATGGCCTGAATAAAATGTACCTTTTGATGCAAAAGGAACATAACCGTGGGCAAGACGGGGCGGGCCTTGCCAATATAAAATTGGATGTGCCACCAGGCAAAAAATACATCAGCCGCATCAGGAGCAATGATCAACAGCCCATTCGCGATGTGTTCACAAGAGTGATGTCGCGCTTTGCGGATCTTGAAAAATCGAATCCTGAAAAATTAAAGGATGCAGAATATCTCAAAAGAAATTTCGCATTCACTGGGGAGGTTTTGCTGGGCCATTTGCGTTATGGTACTTATGGGGGCAACAACATCGAGAACTGTCACCCATTTCTGAGACAAAACAATTGGATGACACGCAATTTGGTGGTAGCCGGCAACTTCAACATGACCAATGTGGATGAGCTATTTCAACTGTTGGTGGACCTTGGTCAGCATCCCAAAGAGATGACAGACACCGTGACGGTGATGGAGAAAATTGGTCATTTCTTGGATGAAGAAAACCAAGAACTCTTTGAGCAATACAAAAAGCAGGGTTACAATCATCAACAAATAACAGAGCGGATAAGCAAGCACATTGATTTGCAACGGGTGCTTGCAAGAGCCACACGCGACTTTGATGGTGGCTATGCCATGTGTGGCTTGCTTGGTCATGGCGATGCTTTTGTGTTGCGCGATCCACATGGCATTCGTCCGGCTTATTATTTTGAGGATGAGGAAGTGTGTGTAGTGGCAAGCGAACGCCCGCCAATTCAAACTGCCTTTAACGTGCCACTGGATCAGATACATGAAATAACTCCGGGCCACGCATACATCATAAAAAAAGATGGAAGCTCTGCGATGAAAAAAATTCGCGAACCACAGGAGCGAAAATCTTGTTCATTTGAGCGGATTTATTTTTCCAGAGGAAATGACAAAGACATTTATCAGGAGCGTCAAAATTTGGGAAAAAACATTGTTCCTATTGTGTTGAAAGAAGTCAATTACGATCTGGACAACACCCTTTTTTCTTTTATCCCAAACACTGCCGAAACAGCTTTCTATGGCATGATGAAGGCACTGGAAGAACATTTAAATAATGAAAAAATAAAGGAGCTAAAAACATTGGGCGGCAACGCAACGGATGCAGATTATGAGCGCATCATTCGCAAGCGAGCGCGACTGGAAAAAATTGCTATCAAGGATGTAAAGCTGCGCACCTTTATCACCCAAGACAACGCCCGCGATGAAATGGTAAGCCATGTTTATGACACCACCCACGGTGCGGTGCAAAGCGGAGTGGACACCCTTGTGGTGATTGATGACAGCATAGTGCGTGGCACCACGCTGAAGAAGTCAATCATTAAAATGCTGGACCGTTTGGGACCTAAGAAAATTATTATTGTTTCTTCCGCCCCACAGATTCGTTATCCTGATTGTTATGGTATTGACATGGCCAAACTTGGCGATTTCATTGCCTTTCAGGCCGCTGTGGAATTGCACAAGGAGCGCAACACTTTTGACCATGTGATGCACGTGATAAACAAAAAATGTTTGGATCAACAAAATGCACCAAAAGAGACGGTGCGCAACTATGTGCGAGAAGTGTATGAGCCGTTTACTGTGAGTGAGATTTCTAAAAAGATCGCCCAACTTGTAACCCCTGTAGGTACCAATGCCAAAGTTGAAGTTCTCTTCCAAACCATTGAAGGCTTGCATCAAGCATGTCCTGAGAACAAAGGCGACTGGTATTTCACCGGGCACTATCCTACACCCGGGGGCAACAAGGTGGTGAACAAAGCCTTCATCAACTATATGGCGGGGAAGAATGAGCGGGCGTATTGACACATTCTTACCGCAACATTTGCGGTATTGCTTCATCCTAAATTTCTATTAGATACAAATGCTTGTCTATTTATTTAAATGCCTACTCGCATAGAGATATCAAAAACATGTTCGACCTGTTGCTAAAGCGATAAGTTTTGCAAACGCTATTGCTTTTGAATGAAGCAAAAGAATATCGAATATCGAACATCGAAATTTGACCGTTTACTCCACCACCAACCTTTTCGCGCTGCTGCGCCCTTCGCCAAAATCCACCTCTACCAAATACAAACCCTTGGCTAGCATCGAAATGTCCACTTGCATTTTCAAAACATGATTTTTTAATGACAACAAACAAACAATTTTTCCTGCAATATCTCTAATGGTTATGCCTTGCATTTCCTCATCACTTGCAATGTTGACTATGTTGTTTGTAGGATTGGGC